>DASSXE010000224.1:0-10692 GCA_035704125.1 Arthrobacter sp. | reverse complement strand
ACCGACGCCGCCGACCTCGAGAAGGATTCCAAGGTCAAGGTCCACAAGGGCCCCGGTGGCGAACTGCGCTACATCGTCTTCAACTTCGACACCATGCCGTTCGGCGCCAAGACCCCCGAGGCCGACCCGGCCAAGGCCCTGGCCGTCCGCCAGGCCATGGCCGACATCGTCGACCGCGACGCCATCGCCAGCCAGGTCTACAAGGGCACCTACCTGCCCGCGTACTCCGTCGTTCCGGACGGCTTCGTCGGCGCCATCAAGCCGCTCAAGGACATGTACGGCGACGGCAGCGGCAAACCCAGCCTGGACAAGGCCAAGAAGGTCTTCGCCGACGCCGGCGTCACCGGCCCGGTCACCCTGAAGCTGCAGTACAACCCGGACCACTACGGCAAGTCCTCCGGCGACGAGTACGCCATGATCAAGGAACAGCTCGAGAAGTCCGGCCTGTTCAAGGTCGACCTGCAGTCCACCGAGTGGGTCACCTACTCCAAGGACCGCACCAAGGACGTCTACCCGGTCTACCAGCTCGGCTGGTTCCCGGACTACTCGGACGCCGACAACTACCTGACCCCGTTCTTCATCCCGGGCAACTTCCTCAAGAACCACTATGAGAACCCCGCGGTGACGGACCTGATCAAGAAGCAGCTCACCACCGTTGACAAGGGTGAGCGCGAAAAGGTCCTCGGTGACGCCCAGACGGCCGTCGCCAAGGACCTGCCCTCCCTGCCGCTGCTCCAGGGCGCCCAGCTCATGGTTGCCGGCAAGGATGTCCAGGGCGTCGACAAGACCCTCGACGCGTCCTTCAAGACCCGCCTTGGCGTGATTTCCAAGTAGGTCCATTCCCCATCCGGTCCTGACCAGCCGAGGAGGCGGGGCGCCCGCGCGGCGTCCCGCCTCCTTGCTGAGGGCAGGACAACCGATTCCCAGGCCCACGAAGCCGGTGGAAACACACATTTAGGTACCAATGACAACACTTATCGAGGCGCCGCCCAGCGATGCCGACGGCTTATTGCCGACCAAGAAGAAGTCGTCCGGCGGGGGACTGGGCCAATACATCCTGATCAGGTTCCTGCTGATCTTTCCAACCATCTTTATCCTGGTCACGCTCGTGTTCTTCCTGATGCGGATCACGGGCGATCCCATCACGGCGGCCCTCGGCGGCCGGCTCCCTCCGGAGCAGCTGGCGGACCGGATCCACTCCGCCGGCTATGACCGGCCCATCTTCGTCCAGTACTTCGAATACCTCGGCCACCTGATCACCGGCAACTTCGGGACTACCCTCTCGGACAACCGCCAGGTCTCCGAGATGCTGACCACCTACGGCGCCGCGACGCTCGAGCTGTCGATCAACGCGCTGCTGGTGGCCCTCGTGGTGGGCATCCCGCTCGGCATGATCGCCGCGCACCGCCGCGACAAGGCGCCCGACGCCGTGCTGCGCATCTTCGCCATCCTCTGCTACGCCACGCCAGTGTTCTTCGCCGGCATGCTGCTGAAGCTGACTTTCTCGGTCTGGCTGGGCTGGCTGCCCGTCGCAGGGCGGGCCAAGACCTCCACCGAACTGGCACTGACCGCACTGCAGGCACCCACCGGCATCTACTGGCTGGACGCGCTGCGCAGCGGCAACATGGCCGCGCTGGGGGACGTCATCGCGCACGCGGTGCTGCCCGCCGTCGCCCTCGGCCTGCTGACCGCCGGGATCTTCCTGCGCCTGGTGCGCACCAACGTCATCGGCACGCTCGGCAAGGACTACGTCGAGGCCGGCCGGTCCCGCGGCGTCAGCGAATTCCGGCTGGTGACCAAGCACGCGTACAAGCCCGCGCTGATCCCGATCATCACGGTGATGGGCCTGCAGATCGCGGTCATGCTCGGCGGTGCCGTGCTGACCGAGACCACCTTTGAATGGAAGGGCCTCGGCTTCCAGCTGGCGACCTACCTGACGGCCCGCGACTTCGTGGCCGTGCAGGGCATCGTGGTGCTGCTCGCCGTCATCGTGGCCGTGACCAACTTCATCGTGGACATCGTCGCCGCGCTGATCGACCCCCGCGTGAGGTACTGACATGAGCATCGAACCCACCATCGCCGCAGAAAACCGCAGGGACCCATGGTTCCGGCGGCTGCCGGTCGTGTCCCATTTCAACAAGAGCGTCGGCCTGCAGCGGGGAATGCTGGTGGCGGGCCTGATCCTCACCGCGCTGTTCCTGCTCACAGCGGTCCTCGCGCCGCTGATCGCGCCGTACGGCTTCGCCCAGATCTCCGACGCCGACGGCAGCTTCCCGGCCCAGCAGGCCCCCGGCGGCAAGCACCTCCTCGGCACCACCGTGGGCGGCTATGACGTCTTCTCCCGGGTCGTCTGGGGAGCCCAGACCGCCGCGATGGTGATCGTCGTGGCCGTCATCATGTCCATCTTCATCGGCGTGATCCTCGGCCTGGTCAGCGGCTACATCGGCGGCTGGCTGGACCGGATCCTCGTGGTCATCGCCGACGCCGTCTACGCCTTCCCGTCGCTGCTGGTGGCCATCGTGATGGCCATCGTCATCAGCGGCGGCCGCTCCAGCCTCTGGGGCGGCATCCTGGCCGCGGCGATCTCCATCACCGTGGTGTTCATCCCGCAGTACTTCCGCGTGATCCGCGCCGAGACCATCCGGCTCAAGGCCGAACCGTTCGTTGAGTCGGCCAAGGTGGTGGGTGCTTCCAACATCCGCATCATGAGCCGGCACATCTACAAGAACGCCACCCGGACCCTGCCGCTGATCTTCACGCTGAACGCCTCCGAAGCCATTTTGACCCTCGCCGGCCTGGGCTTCCTCGGCTTCGGTATCGAGCCGACGTCGGCCGCCGAGTGGGGCTTCGACCTGAACAAGGCGCTCTCCGACACGACGTCCGGCATCTGGTGGACCGGCGTCTTCCCCGGCCTGGCGATCGTCCTCACCGTGGTGGGGCTTACCCTGGTCGGCGAGAGCATCAACGACCTCAACGACCCGCGCCTGCGCGGCCGCAAGAAGGCTGCCTCCGGCAAAGCCGGGCCCACCACCGCCGGGCCCGGTTCCGCAGCCCAGGCAGCGCCAACAACTGAAGTGAGCACGTCATGAGCACCAACATCGGCCCAGTAGCAGACCAGCACGGCCGCGGCGCCGGCCCGGTGCTGGACATCGAGCACCTCAAGGTCACCTTCGCCACGGACGCCGGGGACGTCTACGCGGTCAAGGACGTCAGCCTCCAGGTCAACCCCGGCGAGGTCGTCGCGATCGTCGGTGAATCCGGTTCCGGCAAGACCGTCACGGCCAAGACCATCCTGGGGCTGCTGCCGGAGACGGCGATCAGCTCCGGCGCGGTCCTGATCAACGGCAACAACGTCATCAGCGTCAGCGCCTCGAAGCTGCGCGAGATCCGCGGACGCGACGTCGCCATGGTCTTCCAGGAACCGTCGACGGCACTGAACCCCGTGTTCACCGTGGGCTGGCAGATCGCCGAGGGCATCCGCGCCCACGCCGGCCACAGCGGAGCAGGCCGGGTGAGCGCCAAGGACGCCAAGGCGCGCGCCGTCGACGCGCTGCGCAAGGTGGGCATCCCGGACCCGGAGACCCGGGTTAATTACTACCCGCACCAGTTCTCCGGCGGCCAGAAACAACGCGTCGTGATTGCCGCCGCGCTGGCGCTCAACCCCGGGCTGATCGTCGCGGACGAGCCGACCACCGCCCTGGACGTCACCGTCCAGGCGGAGATCCTGGAACTGCTGCGCGACCTCCGGGACCAGTACGGCACCTCGATCGTGCTGATCACCCACAACATGGGCGTGGTGGCCGACCTCGCCGACCGCGTCGTCGTGATGTACCAGGGCGACGTCGTGGAGGAGGCCAGCTCGCGGGTACTCTTCGCGGAACCCAAGCAGGACTACACGAAGAAGCTCCTGGCGGCCGTCCCGCACCTGGGCCGGAACTCCGCCTCGGCGGGCATGACCGAACGCGCCCACCAGGGCGGCAAGGTGCTGGTCGAGGCCAAGAACCTGACCATCGAATATCCGGGCCGCCTCGGCAGCCCGGCGTTCAAGGCCGTGGACGGCGTGAACTTCACTCTCTCCGAGGGCGAAGTTTTCGGCCTCGTGGGCGAGTCCGGTTCCGGCAAGACAACCATCGGCCGCGCCATCGCGGGCCTGAACAAGACCACGGGCGGCAGCCTGAAGGTGCTCGACTACGAGATGCTCAATCTCAAGGAGCGCACCTTCAAGCCGCTGCGCAAGCAGATCGGTTTCGTTTTCCAGGACCCGGCGGCCTCGTTCAACCCGCAGCTGACCATCGGGGAGTGCATCGCCGAGCCGCTGATCATCCACACCAAGCCGACGCCGGCGCAGGCACGCCAGCGGACCCGCGAGCTGCTCGAATCGGTGCAGCTGCCGGCGTCGTACGCCGACCGCTACCCGCACGAGCTCTCCGGCGGCCAGCGCCAGCGCGCGTCACTGGCGCGGGCACTGATCCTGAACCCGAAGCTGCTGATCGCCGACGAGCCGACGTCGGCGCTGGATGTCTCCGTGCAGGCGAAGGTGCTGGAGCTGTTCAAGGAGATCCAGGCCGAGTTCGGCTTCGCCTGCCTCTTCATCAGCCACGACCTGGCCGTGGTGGACATCCTCTCGCACTGGGTGGGCGTCCTCTACAAGGGCAAGATGGTGGAGCAGGGCCTCGGCAACCAGGTCATGGGCAACCCGCAGCACGACTACACCAGGAAGCTCATCGCTTCCCTCCCGGTCCCGGACCCGGATGAGCAGGCCCGGCGCCGGGAGCAGTTCCGCGCCGTGCTGGGCGCCTGACGCCCGCGGTAACAGCACCACCCGGGACCCTGCCCGCCGTTCCTTCCGGACGGCGGGCAGGGCCGCTTAACACCGGAGGTAATTGGCGGCCAGCCCCTAGACTGGGTCAATGACCGAGCAGAACCAGAACCTCCCCGACGCCGACGACTACGATCCGGCCGCCAGTTCGCTGGCCGGCCACGTGGATCCGGCGGTGATGGCGGAACTGCTCTCCATCCGTTCCAGCATCGACAACATCGATGCCACCCTGGTCTTCCTGCTGGCCGAACGGTTCAAGGCCACCCAGAAGGTGGGCTTCCTCAAGGCGCAGCACCGGCTGCCCGCCGGGGACCCCGGCCGTGAGACGGCCCAGATCGCCCGGCTGCGCCGGCTCGCCGCCGAGGCCCACCTGGATCCCGCCTTCGCGGAGAAGTTCCTGAACTTCATCATCGGCGAGGTTATTCGCCACCACGAGGCGATCGCCGAAGACCACCAGCAGGCCGCGGGCCGGGGCGCGGCGGCCGCGGACCCGGTCGTCTCCGCCGAGGCGTAGCCGTGCCCGCACCCGACCCCGCCGGCCAGGTCACCGCCACGGCCCTCGGTCCATGGCCGGGAACAGACCCGGTGGAGGCCGCGCGGATCATCCGCGGCGAGCTGGGCGCCCCGCACCTTCCCTTCCTGGCCGAACTGCCGGACCGCGGCGTCGGCTCGGATGCCCTGGGCCGGACCGCGTCGCTGCTGGAGGGCCTGGCCGTCGACGTGCAGCCCCACGGCTGGCGGCTCGTGCACCGTCCCGGCCAGGACGCGCGCCGGGCCCGCTCCGCCCTGTCCACCGACATCAACGTCCTGGCCGACGTGATCGGCGGCGAGGAGGTGTCCGCGCCGGATCTCAAGCTCCAGCTGCGCGGGCCGCTGAGCCTCGCCGCCGGGCTCTACCTGCACAACGGTGAACGCGCCCTGATCGACCACGGGGCGCGGCGGGATCTCGCCGCCTCCCTGGCAGCCGGGGTGGGCGCCCACCTGCGCGCGGTGGCCGCGGCGGCGCCCGGGGCCCGGCTGGTGGTGCAGCTCGACGAACCTGACATTGCCGCCGTCGCCGCCGGCACCATCCCCACCGCCAGCGGCTACCGCACCCTCCGCGCCGTCGCCGGGCCGGAGGTCACCGAGGCCTGGCGGCTGGTGGTCGATGCCCTGCGGGATGCCGGCGCGGCCGAGGTCGTGATCGCCGTTCCCGAGGTGGAGGCACCCTTCGACCGGATCCTCGCCGCCGGGGCGGACGGGATCGCGGTGCCGCTGCGCGCCCTGACCTCCCGGCAATGGGAACAGCTCGCCGCCGCGGTGGAGGCGGGCAAGCGTCTTTGGGCCGGTGTGCTGCCGGTGGACGAACCCCGGGCCGGGCTGCTGCCCGTCGGGCAGGCCGTGGAGATGCTGTGGCGGCCCTGGCGCCAGCTCGGGCTGCCGGCCGGTTCGCTCGGCGCCGTCCGGGTGACCCCCGCCGGCGGCCTGGCCGGGCACACGCCGTCGTCCGCCGCCGCGGTGCTGGCCCGGCTGACCCAGCTGGCCGACGGCCTCAACCAGATCGCGCTGGGCTAGGGCCTAGACACGGCTTTCCCACCGGTCGGGCCGGGCGTAGCCGGGGAGGTGTCCGGCCGAGCCGCTGCCGTCCGGGTACGGCTCCAGCCGGTAGTCGAACCGGCCGGCGTACACCAGCACCAGGCCCACCTGGGGCTGGATGGCCTTGACCTGGATCCGGTGCTTTCCTTCGGACGCGTCCCACCACTGCTCGGCGTAGGCCTTGGCGTCCAGTGCCCCGGGCAGGGGAAGCCGCAGCGGACCCAGCAGCAAACGGGAGGACTCGGAGATTCCGCGCAGCCGGCCCTCCGCGGTGACACTGAGATTCAGGTCGGTGGCCAGCCGGCGGTAGCGGCCCACATAATCGACCAGCCGGTGGATTCCCGCGGTGGAATCCCAGCTGGTGGTGTCGGAGAAGACCCGGGTGACGCCGGGGAAGAAGATCTCGCGCCGGGCGGTCAGGCTGGGCCGCCCGAAGGGATCCAGATGGGCGTGGTTTTCGATCCGGAACCGGATGCCCTCGCCGTACTCCGGAAAGAAGGCCTGCTCGCCGGTGGTGAGCCTGAGCAGCGGCCGCAGCCAGCGCTGCGGGCAGCCGACGACGTCGAACACGCCCTCGCCGACGCCGTAATGGCCGGAGCCGGCCGCCAGCGAGAAGTATTCCTGCAGTTCCGGCTGCAGCCGGGAGAAATCCGGTCCCAAACCAAGCTGATAGATGGGTTCGGCACTGCTCACGGCGTCCTCCTCGGGGTCCGGGCCGCGCGCCGGCCCTGAGACGAATCTACGCGCCCGGGCGGCCGTCCGCGCCATGCCGGGAGCGGCACGAATACGACAAAGCCATTTCAATAAGGGAATATATAACGTATGAAGGCACGGATTTTGGTAGTGGACGATGACGAGGCGCTGGCCGAGATGATCGGTATTGTGCTGCGCAACGACGGCTTCGACCCCGTCTTCTGCGCGGACGGCGGGCAGGCGCTCGAGGTTTTCCGCTCTGCCAAGCCGGATCTGGTGCTGCTGGACCTGATGCTTCCGGGCATCGACGGCATCGAGGTGTGCCGGCAGATCCGGGCCGAATCCGATGTTCCGATCGTGATGCTGACGGCGAAGGCCGACACCTCCGACGTCGTCCGCGGCCTGGAGTCCGGCGCCGATGATTACGTCCCCAAGCCCTTCAAGCCCGCCGAGCTGGTGGCGCGTGTCCGCGCCCGGCTGCGTCCGGGCGACCAGAAGGCCCCGGAAACCCTGCGGATCGCGGACGTCACGATCGACGTCGCCGGCCACGTGGTCAGCCGCAACAGCGAACGGATTTCACTGACGCCGCTGGAGTTCGACCTGCTGGTAGCCCTGGCCCGCAAGCCCTGGCAGGTATTCACCCGGGAGCTGCTGCTGGAGCAGGTCTGGGGCTACCGCCACGCGGCGGACACGCGGCTGGTCAATGTCCACGTCCAGCGGCTGCGCTCGAAGATCGAACGCGATCCCGAAGCCCCCGAGGTTGTATTGACGGTCCGTGGTGTCGGCTACAAAGCAGGTTCCTGAGCCGGCGGAAGCGCCCGAAACATCGCGGCGCCGCGGCCTGTCCGTCGTCTTCCGGGCCGGAATCTGGGCCCGCCGCGCGCGGATCGTCACCGTGCGGGTGCTGCGGCTCGTCTTCATCGGCGTTTCCCGGGTCCTGCCCGCGGGCCGTTACCTGCTGCGCGCCCTGCACCGGCGCTGGCGCCGTTCGCTGCAGTTCCGGACCGTGCTCACCACCCTGCTGCTGGCCGTCGGGTCCTTCGCCGTGGTGGGCGCCTACCTGTCCAACCAGATCGCCAACAACCTCTTCCAGGAACGCCTGGCCCAGGCGGAATCGGAGACCCGCTACAACGTCAAGCAGGTCCAGGACACGTTCGACGGCGCCCAGGTCACCGACCAGTCGAGCGTCATCACCCTGGTCTATGACACGCTGAATGCCGTCGAGGGCCGCGGCTCGGTGATCCAGCGCCGGTACGTCTTTGAGGCCATGCCCGAGCAGACCAAGCCGCGCAACCGCTGGGTTGAGTCCCGGGCCTCCGACCAGCTCACCATCAGCGTGATCCCGCCGGACCTGCGCAAGGCCGTGCAGGAATCCGGCAAGGACCAGTTCTGGGCCTCCACCGAATTCCCGGTGGGAACCGAGGACCGGCCCGGCATCGCGGTCGGCAACAAGGTGACCTTCAACGGCACCGTGTACGAGCTCTACCTCATCTATGACCTGAACACGGCGCAGAAGACGCTGGATGAGATCCAGAATGTCCTGCTGGCGGGTGCCGCCGTCCTGGTGCTGCTGATCGGTGCCGTGGCCTGGTACGTGACCCGCAACGTCGTCAGCCCGGTCAGCCACGCCGCCGTCGTCTCCGAAAAGCTGGCCGCCGGGCAGCTGCAGGAGCGCATGGTGGTTAAGGGCGAGGACGAGGTCGCCCGGCTGGGCGCGTCCTTCAACCACATGGCCGCCAGCCTGCAGGAGCAGATCACCCAGCTGGCCACCCTGTCCCAGATGCAGCAGCGGTTCGTCTCCGACGTCTCCCACGAGCTCAGGACCCCGCTGACCACCGTGCGGATGGCCGCCGAGGTGCTCTACGACGCCCGGGACGACTTCGACCCGATCAACAAGCGCTCCGCAGAGCTGCTCTACCACCAGGTGGAACGCTTCCAGTCGCTGCTGGCCGACCTGCTGGAAATCTCCCGCTTCGACGCCGGCGTCGCCATGCTCGACGCCGAGCCGACCGACATCATCCAGCTCCTGGACCACGTGCTCGAGGGGGTCGCCCCGGTGGCGGCCGAATATGGTTCCGAGGTGACGCTGAACGCACCGGCGGACAGCATCATCGTGGAGATGGACGACCGGAGGATCGACAGGATCCTGCGCAACCTGATCCTGAACGCCCTGGAGCACGGCGAGGGCCGGCCCGTGAACGTGTCGGTCGCGGCGAACGACACGGCCGTGGCGGTGGCGGTCCGTGACCACGGCATCGGGATGACCCAGGCCGAGGCCGCCCGGGTTTTCGACCGGTTCTGGCGCGCCGACCCGGCGCGGGCACGGACCACCGGAGGCAGCGGCCTGGGCCTGTCGATCGCGACCGAGGACACCAAACTGCACAACGGCTGGCTGCAGGCGTGGGGCAAAAAGGGGAGCGGTTCGAACTTCCGGCTGACGCTGCCCTTGCGCCAGGGCGAATCCTTCACCAAGTCCCCGCTGCAGCTCGAACCCGCCGACGTCGGGTTCGACGCCGGCGCGGGCAATCAGATGATGCTGCTGCTGAACCATTCCGCTCCGGCCTCCGGACCGGCGCCGACCGCTACCGGCCCGAAGGACCAGTCATGAGAACAGCTGTGCGGCGCACCGGCCGCGTCGCCGCGGCGCTGCTGGCCCTGATCCTGCTCCTGAGCTCCTGCGCGCAGATCCCGCGGTCCGGGCCGGTCGGCAAGAGCACCGATGAGAGCGCCGGCAAGCCGAACAACGCCCCGGTCTTCTTTCCCGTGGCGCCCCGCGCCGGGGCCGGGCCGGAGTCCGTGATCGAGGACTTCTACCTCGCCGGCAGCGGCTATGAGGACGATTACGCCGTGGCGCGGCAGTACCTGACCCAGGCCTCCTCGGTGAAGTGGAAGCCTGACCAGCGGGTCCTGGTCTACCGCTCGGCCCGGGTGGTGCCCACCGCCGTCGAGAACGTCTACAACTACGAACTCGACGTCGCGTACACGGTCGACGCCGACGGGATCGCCACCCAGCTCCCGGAGGGCTCCAAGGAGAACGTTCCCGCCACCCTGACCAAGGTCGACGGCGAGTGGCGGATCGCGGACATCCCGGATGGAACCGCCATCCCCGAGGAGACGTTCAAGGTCATCTACGGTGCGTACCCGATCTACTTCTACGACCCAACCTTCACCTACGCGGTGCCGGACGTGCGCTGGTTCATCAAGAAGAAGACCGTCAAGGCGATGACCAGCGCCCTGCTCGGCGGCCCCGCACCGTACCTGAAGGGGGCCGTGGTCAGTGCGTTCCCGGCCGGGATGAAGCTGGCCCGCGAGTCGGTGCCCGTGGTTTCCGGGGCCGCGCAGGTGGACCTCTCGGCAAAGGACCTCACGGACGCGTCCAACGAGGACCGGCTGCGGATGCAGACCCAGCTGGCCCTGACCTTCCGCAGCCAGCCCGACGTGATCAACGTCGAGCTCCGGGCCAACCAGGACCTGGTCCGGGTGGATGACAACGGTTCCGTGCTGCCGCCGGTCCGGGACAAGGATGTTCCGGCGCACCAGATCGCCGTCAGCAACAACGACCTGGTCCGGGTGGAAAACAACAAGATCGGCCCGCTGCCGGACAT
>DASSXE010000206.1:0-3071 GCA_035704125.1 Arthrobacter sp. | reverse complement strand
GGAAAACATCAAGCGCCAGTGGTGGCAGTCCGTGGTCCGCGGCCGCGACGACGTCGTCGGCCTCGACTCCTCGGTGATCCTGCCCCGCCAGGTCTGGGAAGCGTCCGGCCACGTCGAGGTCTTCTCCGACCCGCTGGTGGAATGCCTCTCCTGCCACAAGCGCTACCGCGCGGACCACCTCGAGGAAGAATACGAGGAGAAGAAGGGCCGGCCCGCCGAAAACGGTCTCAAGGACATCGTCTGCGCCAACTGCGGCACCCGCGGCCAGTGGACCGAGCCGCAGGAATTCTCCGGCCTGCTCAAGACCTACCTGGGCCCGGTCGCCAGCGAAGAGGGCCTGCACTACCTGCGCCCCGAAACCGCCCAGGGCATCTTCGTGAACTTCAGCAACGTGCTCACCACCTCGCGGAAGAAGCCGCCGTTCGGCATCGGCCAGATCGGCAAGTCCTTCCGCAACGAGATCACGCCGGGCAACTTCATCTTCCGGACCCGCGAGTTCGAGCAGATGGAGATGGAATTCTTCGTCGAACCCGGCACCGACGAGCAGTGGCACCAGTACTGGATGAAGGAACGCATGGCCTGGTACACGGGCCTGGGCATCCGCGAGGAAAACCTGCGCTTCTTCGAGCACCCGCTGGAAAAGCTCAGCCACTACTCCAAGGGCACCACTGACATCGAGTACCGCTTCGGCTTCTCCGGTTCGGAGTGGGGCGAGCTGGAGGGCATCGCCAACCGCACCGACTTCGACCTGTCCACCCACTCCAAGGCCTCCGGCCAGGACCTGAGCTACTTCAACCAGGCCACCAACGAGCGCTACACCCCGTACGTGATCGAACCCGCGGCCGGCCTGACGCGTTCCTTCATGGCGTTCATGATCGACGCCTACACCGAGGACGAGGCCCCCAACGCCAAGGGCGGCGTCGACGTCCGCACCGTGCTGAAGCTGGACCCGCGGCTGGCCCCGGTCAAGGCCGCCGTGCTGCCGCTGAGCCGCAACGAGGACCTCTCGCCGAAGGCCAAGGACCTCGCCGCGCAGCTGCGCAAGAACTGGAACATCGAGTTCGACGACGCCGGCGCCATCGGCCGCCGTTACCGCCGTCAGGACGAGATCGGCACCCCGTTCTGCATCACCGTGGACTTCGACACGCTCGAGGACCAGGCCGTCACCATCCGCGAACGCGACACCATGAGCCAGGAACGCGTTTCCCTGGACAAGGTGGAGGGCTACCTGGCCGCACGGCTGATCGGCGCCTGAGGATGGCGATCGAATACCGCCAATGGCGCGACGGCGATGACCTGGCGCTGCTGGAAATCTGGGGCGGACCGGAAACGGACCAGGCCCGGCAGTTCCGCGGCGCCCTGGCCCCCTCCGGCAACGCCCCGTGGCGGCGCTGCATCGTGGCCGAGGACGTCGTCGACGGCGTGGCCATCCCGGTCGCGGCCGGCGTCGTCCACGAGGCGACCCTGCACCCGGAACGCCTCTGGGTCTACATCGAGGTGGCCCGCGACCACCGCCGCTCCGGCATCGGCTCCACCCTGCTGGCCATGCTCCGGCACGAGGCAGAACACTCGCCCTCGGGCGTGACCCGGCTCCGGACCAAGGTGGAGCCGGGCACCCCGGGCGCCGCCTTCGCGGCGGCCGCCGGCATGGCCCCGATCCAGCGCTCCCGCCTGGTGGTCGTGGAACCGGGCTCCCTGAAGCTGCCGGTTTTCGGCGACGGCTCCGAGGCCGCCGCGTCCGAGCAGGTGGAGGACCTGGCCACCGGGTCCGTGGAACTCAGCGACGTCGTCGGCCGGTATTACACCGCCGTGCACGACTGGGACAGCCCCGGAGAGCTCAGCATCGCCACGGTGCAGCGGCTCTTCCTGGACGATCTGAGCGGCGCCCACGGCGCGATCGTGCTGCGTGCACCCAAGGCCAGCGCCTTCGGCGCGGGCGTCCCGGCCAGCAAGAAGGGCCGGCTGCAGGCGTTCGCCGTCAGCTACGCGCAGGGCGGCCCGGACACCGGCGGCCCCGGCGAGGGCCAGTCCGCGAAGGCCGGCGAGCCCTCGGATGTGTTCCTCGGCCACGACCCGAAGCTCTCCGCGGACGAGGCCCGCGCCGCGGTCCGGGACCTGCTGGCACTGATCGCGTACCAGTACCCGGTGCTGCTGGAACTGGACGACTCGATGACCGCCCTGCGCGCCGTCGTCGAGCCGTTGCTGGAGGCCGGCAAGGCCCGGCTGGCCGAAGCGGACACGCTGATCCTCTCCGACCCCGCGTAGGTTTCCTGCCGCCAGCAAAAACCCCTCGACCCGCCGTTGTTCGCAACGGCGGGTCGAGTGGTTTTGCGCTGCTGGCCGCCTGCAGGAAGTTCCGCGGGTGCCGCTCAGCACGGGCTTATCGGCGCCGGCTGCGGGCGCGCCGCGGCCCTTCCGCTTCGTCCAGCCGCCGGCGCTGTTCCTCGGTGGGGGCGCCGCCGCCATGGTCCGCGGGCATCCACCACGCGCCCGGCCCGGGCCGGAGCGGGAAGTCGGCCATTCCGGCGTCGATCCCGCGCTGCAGGGCCTCCCGCAGCTCCTGGCTGGCCGCGGCGGCGTCCACCCCGGGGGCGGGGGTGAGGGGTTCGCCGACGTGCACGCGCACTGGCGCCAGCCACGCCCGCAGCGGGGAGAACCCGTGGTGCCGGGTCATGATCCGGTGCGCCCCCCAGACCGAGACCGGGATGATGGGCACGCCCGCTTCGGCCGCCATCCGGACAGCGCCGGTCTTGCATTCGCGGACCCGGAAGCTGCGGCTCACGCCGGCCTCGGGCAGGATGGCGACATACTCGCCGGCCTGCAGCTTTCGCACGGCGGCGTCGTAGGCGTGGGATCCGGTGTCGTAGCCGACGACGACGTGGCCCGCTGCGCTGACGGCGGGGCCGGCGAACCAGTGGTCGGCCGCGGCCTGGGTGATCAGGAAGCGCATCTGGGCCTTGTCATGCGCCCAGAGCAACAGCTCCGCGACGGCGAAGTCGAGGTAGCCGAAGTGTGTGATGGCCACGACCGCACCGGTTCCCGGGACGGGCTGACGGGATCGCGCGGCTCCG
>DASSXE010000446.1:0-3365 GCA_035704125.1 Arthrobacter sp. | reverse complement strand
CCAGCCGCGGATGCACATGAACGCCAGCCCGTTGAGCCGGGTGCCGCGCTCGGCCGTGGCCTCGGCGCCGCTGAAGGCCGCGACGCTGCCGATGAAGCGGCGCTCGATGGTCGCCCGGCCCACCCGCAGGGTCCCGGCGGTGACCTGGATGGACGGGGTGGACACCACCAGCAGCACCACCAGGATCACGAACAGGACGGCAGCCGCGGTGAGGCCGGCACTCATGCTGATCGGCGCGAACACCAGGATGCCGGCCGCCGCCATTCCCGCAGCCACCAGCCAGATCCAGAAGCTCGGCCAGAGCTTTTCACTGAACAGGACGGTGGCGTCGTCGGGGGTGCGGTTGGAGGCAGGCATGGCTGCACTGGATTCGGACATGAGCCCAGCTTTCCACTTTTCCCGGGCTATTTCACCTTGGCTTAGCGCCCCGGACCGGCCGCCGCGACGGCGGCGGCACGGTAGGTCTATCCTCCCCGCGGGCGTTACAGTGGGGAACTGTGACTGAAGAAACTACCGCCGTGAGTGCCCCGGCTGGCCCCACCCTGACGGTCCAGTTGAAGATGCTCGACGACGGCCTGGAACCGCCGTCGTACGCCCACCCCGGCGACGCGGGGGCGGACCTGCGCGCGCGTGTGGACGTCCTCCTCGAACCCGGCGAACGGCGGCTGGTTCCCACCGGCGTTGCCATCGCACTGCCCGTCGGTTTCGTGGCGCTGATCCACCCGCGCTCCGGCCTGGCCACCAAGCACGGGCTGACCGTCGTGAATGCGCCGGGCACTGTCGACGCCGGCTACCGCGGCGAGATTGCGGTGACGCTGCTCAACACCGACCGGGACGAGGCCATCGAGCTGCGGCGCGGCGATAGAATTGCCCAAATGGTCATTCAACGCGTAGAGCACGCGGAGTTTGTTCCGGTCCAGGAGCTCAGCGATTCGGTCCGTGGCAGCGGCGGGTTCGGTTCCACGGGCGGATTCGGCGCCCCCCGGGCGTAGGTCCGGCCCTTCCCACCCGGCTGATCCGGATCAGCCGAACCCGAACCGACAACCGGACGGCGGCCACGGGCCGCGTGCCGGATCACAACGAAGGAGACAACCCCATGGTTTTTGGGCGTGGCAAGAAAGCCAACCAGGCGCAGCCGAACGAGGCCGTTGAGGCCCGGGAGGCAGAAACCGACGACGACGCCGTCACCGGTACCGCCGCCCGCGGCAGCGGCCCCTACGACGTCTCCGAGATCGAGAACCAGGACGGCTACGTGGACCTCGGGGCGCTGCTGATCGCGCCGCGGGAAAACCTGCAGCTCCGGCTGGAGGTCGAGGAAGCCACCCAGCGCGTCGTCGCCGTCACCATGGACCTGGAGGGCTCGAGCCTGCAGTTGCAGGCCTTTGCCGCGCCCCGGTCCGAGGGCCTGTGGGATGAAATCCGCGAGCAGATCGGCCAGTCCGTGGGCAGCCAGGGCGGCCAGGTCAGCGAGATCGAGGGCCATTTCGGCATCGAACTCGTGGCGAAGCTGCCCGCCGGCGACGGCAGCGAGGGCTACCGGGTGGCGCGCTTCATCGGCGTCGACGGACCCCGCTGGTTCCTGCGCGGCGTCCTGGGCGGAGAGGCCGCGATGGACCGCGACGCTGCCGCCGACCTCGAGGACCTGTTCCGGAAAATCGTGGTGGTGCGCGGAGATAACCCGATGCCGCCGCGGGACCTGCTCCAGCTCCGCCTGCCCAAGGACTCCAGCGCCACGGCCCCGCTGGCCGGCCAGGGCCCCGGGCAGCCGGGACTCGAACAGCCTGAGCGCGGACCGGAGACCACCCAGATTGGGTGATGCTCCCGGCATGAAGTCCACGGCTGCCGTTCCGGTCCGCGGACTGCCCGAGCGGGGACGCGTGCTGTGCCGCGGCTTCATCGAGTCCGTGACCTACGCCCCGGCCGCTGAGGTGGCGGCGTTCACCGCGATCATCACCGACCACGACGCACCTGCCGCCAAGCCGCGGGTGGCTCCGGCCGCGGCTGCTGTTGCGCCCACCGCGCGCCGCCGAAGTGCGGTCGCCGCGGACCGGCTCCGCGTCGTCTGGCTGGGCCGGCGCCGGATCCCCGGGGTCCATGCCGGACTGGAGCTGCGGCTGGAGGGGATGGTCACCGTCCGCGACGGGCTGCCCACCATGTTCAACCCGCGCTACGAGATACTGTCCCGCCTGGAGGAACAATAATCATGTCCGAGGACTCCCAGCCCGCCGGCACCCGGCCCGCCGACTCACAGCCCGGTTCCCAGCCTGCCGCCCAGCCGACGGTGGCCCAGCTCGCCGAGGACTACGCCGCCAGGGCCGGCCTGCACCGCAGCAGCAACGGCAACATCGACGTGCTCAAGAGCGCGGGCGGCGTCCAGGGCCTTGCCGAGAGCATCCTGCCGGGGCTGGTCTTCCTGATCGCTTTCACCGTCACCCGGGATCTGCCGCTGGCACTGGTGGCCGCGCTGGCCGTCGCCGCGGCGTTCACCGTCGCCCGGCTGGTCCAGCGCAAACCGCTGACGCAGGCGCTGGCCGGCATCGTCGGCGTCGGACTCTCCGCCTGGCTGGCCAACACCACCGGCAAGGCGGAGGACTTCTATGTGCTGGGGTTCTTCACCAACCTGGGCTACATCCTGGCGATGTCCATCTCGATCGCGGTCCGCTGGCCCTTCGCCGGACTCCTGTTCGGCTTCATCCGGAACGAGGGGCTGCACTGGCGCAAGGACCCGGCCCGGGTGAAGGCTTACCGGATCGGCACGTGGGTGATCATCTCGGTCCTGGTCCTGCGGCTGCTGGTCCAGGTCCCGCTCTACTACATGGGGGAGCAGGGCCTCGCCGCCCTCGCCACCACCCGGCTGATCATGGGCGCCCCGCTGTACATCCTCGGCATGTGGGTGGCCTGGCTGCTCACCCGGCCCGCCGCCGTCGACGTCCCGGAGCCCGCCGAACCCCAGTAACCGAACCCAAGTAACTCAACCCAACTAACTCGCAGCTGAGGCCGTTATGAACGCTCATAACGGCCTCAGCTGTTAGTCAGTTGGGTCACCCGGCCCGGCGGCTCAGCCGTCGAAGCCGTCATCCCCGGCTGCCGCGGCGGGCGGCTCGGCGTCGTGCGTCCCGGCCTCCGCCTCCGGCGCGGAAAGCAGGGCCCGCAGGTCATCCTCCGCGGCGATGGTGGTAACGAAGAAGAGCTCATCCCCGCCGTCGATCACGTCGTCACGGCTCGGCGTGATCGGAGCCTGGTCCCGCAGGATCGCCACCAGGGTCGCGTCCTCGGGCCACTCCACATCGCCGACGGTCAGGCCGATCACGTGCGAGTCGTGCGGGACGGTGAACTCCACCAGCGAGGAGACGCCGGTCTGCAGG
>DASSXE010000346.1:0-2387 GCA_035704125.1 Arthrobacter sp. | reverse complement strand
GGTTCCACCGGCCAGCCGGGTTCGCCGTTCGCGCCGGGGGCGCCGTCGCGGGTGATCCGGTCCTCAATGTAGTTGGTGTCCCGGTTGAACTCAGCGCCGCCGGTGACGTATGCGCCGCGGGTGCTGAAGGCCTGGTCCGTGTTCGTGGTGTCCTCGCTCATGACCCCAGCCTATGCGCAGCGCGCGGCTGCCGGTGGCGGGTCAGCCGATCAGGCCGGCCACCACCGGCGCCATGGGCAGCCAGGCGGCCCACCAGGCGGCCGCGACCACCACCGCGAACAGCGCCAGCCAGAGGAACGCCGGCAGGCCGGTGGCGCGGGCCAGAAGGTACGCGTCCGACGTCGCGAGCCGGCTGCGGTGCCGGGTGTGGACGGCGGCGAGCTTGCCGAGGTCCCGGACCGCCGCCACCAGCAGGGCCAGGCCCAGCCCGATCATCACGTGGCCGATGAAGGCGGCCGGGACGAACAGGACCAGCAGGACCGCCGCCAGCACCGCGGCCGCCGTGATCAGGATGCCGATCCCGTTGCGCAGGAAGAGGAACGACGCGAGCAACAGCAGCGTCCCCACCGACATCGCGGCCGGTCCCCAGCCGGTGAAGCCGCAGCACACCATCGCCGCCCCGACGACGGCGGGCACCGGGTATCCCCAGAAGGTCGACCAGACGGCGGCGAGGGGGCGCCGGCTGTAGCTGGTGGTGGTCCCGGAGTGGTCAAGGCTCAGCCGGATGCCGCCGACCCGCTGGCCGGTCATCAGCGCCGCGAACGCATGGCCGAGTTCGTGGGTCACGGTGGCCAGCAGGCCGAAGTATCGCCAGCTGGCCCGGGGGAGGGAAACGGCGACGGCGATGCCCACCACCAGCAGAAGTTCGGTGCCCGTCACCACCGGGGACGGCGCATGGCTGAAACCGGCCACGATGCGCTGCCACCACGTGCCGGCGAGGTCGTTGGTGGAGAGTGTTGTCAGGGCTGTGCTCACGGTGATGGTTACGCTTTCCCGGCGGAGTGGTTGATGCAGTATGGCGTCCAGGGCCGGGCTTCGAGCCGGCCCTCGGCGATCGGGCCGCCACAAACCTCGCAGATGCCGTACCGTCCCTCGTCGATCCTGACCAGCGCCGCCTCGATCTGGGCGAGGCCGGCCCGGCTCTGCGCCAGCAGCGCGGACGCCTGCGAGAGCTCGAACGCTATGGTCGAACCCTCCGGATCGTGTTCGTCGTCGACGTTCGAGTCCTGCCGGGCCGCATTCACGGAGGTGATGTCCCGGCGGAGAGCGGGCAGCAGGGCCAGTTTCCGGTCACGCTCCTGGCTCAGCAGGGTCCGGAAGTGTTCGAGGTCAACCATAGGGTGCAAGGCTAGCGCGGCCCGCCGGGAACAGCCCAAACGCGGGGCCGAAGGGCCTGTTCGCGGGCCCAGGGCCGGCCGTACAGTGGGGGCAACGTTCCGCCCAGCCAGGGAGATGCCATGGACTCACCGGTTTCCACCAGCGCGGAGGACGACGCCCGAGCGCTCGCCGCCGTCACCGCACACCACGCGGGGATGCTGCAGCGGCTCGAGAAGCTGGTCGCCGCCCTGACCCGCGATGTGACGTCCCGCGACGCGGTGGCCGAACATGACGCCCATGAGGTCCTGGTCGAATGGTGCGAAAACGACCTCGTCCCGCACGCCCTCGCCGAGGAGGGCCCGCTGTACTCCGGGGCGGGGGCGATGCCGGAGGGGCGGCTGCTGGTGGCCGGCATGCTGGCCGAGCACCAGGCGATCGTGGGGCTGGTCGAGCGCCTGCGCGCCGCGCAGGGCGTTGACGCCGCCGTCGTCGCCGGCACCATCGGCCAGGTCTTCGCCCTCCACCTGGACAAGGAGAACCGCCTGCTGATGCCGTTCATCGTCGACGCACCCGGCCTCAGCCTCGCCGCCAGCGTCGCCGGACTGCACGAACTGGTGGGGGAGGCACACCTGCATGACTGACGGGACGACGACGGGGGGTCCGGAGGGGGAGGACCGCTCCGGTCCGGGGTCCGGCACCGAAGACGAGGATGCCCTGCTGCGCCAACTGGCGGCCGCGCACCGGGTGGGTACCTCCTACCTGGGCTGGGACCGGATCGAGCGGGCCGTCACGGCCGCGACACTCCGCCGGGTCCTCGCCGCCCTCGACATCCCCGCGGCCGACGCGGAGCAGGTGCGCCTTTCCCTCGCCGAGGCGGACTTGTCGGCCTGGCGGCGGGTCCTGCCGCCGGTTGTGGTGGCACGCGAGGGGGTGCCGGCATCGTTCCATGTCCACGTCCGCCACGGAGAGCCGGTCAGCGCCATCATCGTGGCGGAGGACGGGACGCGCCATGAGGTGCAGCAGGAGGAGAACTGGGACGGGCCACAGACGGTCGACGGCGTCCTCACCGG
>DASSXE010000510.1:0-2445 GCA_035704125.1 Arthrobacter sp. | reverse complement strand
TGCCCGGACCGCCGCCGGGATATTCGTCGGCCCCAGCGGCTAAGATGGAGCCATGACCAGCATGACGGATTCCGTAACGAACGCCCCAAAGAACGCCTTGGACAACGACGTGGAAAACGACCCGATGCGTGAGCTCTCCGGGGCCGGTACGTCGACGGCGACCATTGAGCGCGAGGAGTTGCGCCAGGAAGTGGAACCGGGGGACCGGGAACGCTTCTCGCACTATGTGCGCAAGGAAAAGATCATGGAATCCGCGCTGTCGGGGGAGCCCGTCATCGCCCTGTGCGGCAAGGTCTGGACCCCGGGCCGCGACCCGAAGAAGTTCCCGGTCTGCCCGGAATGCAAGGAAGTTTACGAGGGCCTGCGCCCCGGCGGTGACGGCGGCGACTCCGGGAAATAGCCCGGCGGCCGCCAGCAGCGGCAGCGCCGGGAAAGGGTTCATCCGAAAAAAGATTGGTGTTTTTGTGCTTATTGGGGTTTCTCCGGAACCAGCAAATGCGTATGGACGGGAGGCCCGCTAAGTGACGGAAACACTTTTTGGCGGTCCCGTGCTGCCTCCCGCATATCCCGAGCGGGCCGCGTGGGGAACCGCGCCGAAGCTCCGCGCCTGGCAGCAGGAAGCCCTCGACAGTTACTTCAGCCTGCACCCGAAGGACTTCCTTGCTGTCGCTACCCCCGGCGCGGGAAAGACGACGTTCGCGCTTCGGGTGGCTTCGATGCTGATCGAGGCAGGGGTGGTGAACCGGGTGACCATCGTGGCCCCGACGGACCACCTGAAGCGCCAATGGGCCGACGCCGCCGCCAAGGTGGGCATCGCCATCGATCCGAACTTCAAGAACGCCGACGGCCAGCACGGCCGGGGCTTCATCGGCGTCGCCGTCACTTACGCGCAGGTCGCCAGCAAGCCGATGCTGCACCGGGCCAAGACCGAGGCCGCGCGGACGCTGGTGATCCTGGACGAGATCCACCACGGCGGCGAGGCGCTGTCCTGGGGAGACGGGCTCCGCGAGGCGTTCGACCCCGCCGCCCGGCGGCTCTCGCTGACCGGCACGCCCTTCCGCTCCGACACCTCGCCGATCCCGTTCGTGGAATATGCCGAGGACCGCGACGGCATCCGCCGGTCCAAGGCCGATTACACCTACGGCTACGGCAAGGCGCTGCGCGACCACGTCGTCCGGCCCGTGATGTTCATGGCGTACTCCGGCCAGATGCGCTGGCGCACCAGCGCGGGCGATGAGATGGCCGCGTCCCTGGGCGAGGCGGCCGTCACCAAGGACATCACCTCGCAGGCCTGGCGCACCGCGCTGAATCCCGCCGGCGAATGGATTCCCGCCGTCCTGGCCGGCGCGGACAAGCGCCTTAGCGAGGTGCGGCGCACGGTGCCCGACGCCGGCGGCCTGGTCATCGCCACCGACCACGATGACGCGCGCGCCTACGCCGGCCAGCTGAAGCGGATCACGGGCGAGTCGCCCACGGTGATCCTCTCCGACGATGCCAAGGCCTCAAACAAGATCGAGGAATTCTCCGCCGGCGAGAAGCGCTGGATGGTGGCCGTCCGGATGGTGTCCGAAGGCGTTGACGTCCCGCGGCTATCGGTGGGCGTCTACGCCACGTCCACCTCCACCCCGCTGTTCTTCGCCCAGGCCGTGGGCCGCTTCGTGCGTGCCCGCAAACGCGGCGAGACGGCGTCGGTGTTCCTGCCTTCCGTGCCGCAGCTGATGGCGCTGGCGAACTCGATGGAGGCCGAACGGGACCACGCGCTGGACCGCCCGGACAAGGACGACCCGGACGGGTTGTTCAACCCCGAAGATTCGCTGATGGACGAGGCCAACCGAGAGGAGAAGGCCTCGGACACCCTGATGAAGGGCAAGTTCGAGGCCCTGGATTCGCAGGCCTCCTTCGACCGGGTGCTCTTCGACGGCGGCGAATTCGGCACCGGCGGCGAGGTGGGTTCCGAGGACGAGCTGGACTTCCTCGGCATCCCCGGCCTGCTCGACGCCGAACAGGTCGGGACGCTGCTGCGCCAGCGCCAGCACGAGCAGTTGAGCCGCAAGAACAGGCGCGCCCCGCAGGCCGATTCTGCGGTTCCCGCCCAGGCGGCGGCCGTTCCGGACCACCGGATGCTGATGGACCTGCGCACCGAGCTGGCCAAGAATGTGGCGGCCTGGTCCGCCCGGACCGGCACCCCGCACGGGGTGGTCCACACCAAGCTGCGGACCGTGTGCGGCGGCCCGCCCGTGGCCCAGGCCAACGAGGAGCAGCTGCAGAGCCGGCTCCGCAAGCTTCAGGACTGGTTCATCGGCCGGAAGTAGCCGGCTGCGGGGGCGGAACGGCGCCCATGAAAAACTGCGCCCATCAATAATTGCGCCCACGAAAAAGGGACCGGAATGATCCGGTCCCTGTTTCGTGTGGTGCGGGTGTCGCTGTTACTGGTTCGGCTGGACG
>DASSXE010000185.1:0-2605 GCA_035704125.1 Arthrobacter sp. | reverse complement strand
TTCACCGTGCTGGACCCGATCGTGGGCGCGTATTCGGCCTGGGAGCCGGTGCTCGGAAGGCTCTCCATGTAAGCCTTCCAGCTCAGGCCCTTGTTTTCGAGCTGATCAACGATGGTCTTCCCCGAAAACATGTGGGCGGTGTCGGCGGCGCCGGCGGCCTGGGCCGGGGTGAGCATTCCGGTGGCTCCGGGGTCGCTGGACCCCGGGACGAACTCCTCCGGAGCGCACGTGACGTCCGCGCCGGCTTTGCAGTCATCCCAGATGCCCTGGGAGCTTCCCGAAATGCTGGCCAGGTAGTTGGGCAGGCTCGGGTGCGTGACGCCGTGGTAGTTCGTCGCGGTGTTGTAGCCCCGGGCGAGCGAGTTGATGAACGGCGCGTCGGCGGTATTGCCGATGACCTGGTCGTAGCCGTGGTTTTCCATCATGATGACGAACACGTGGTCGGGGCCGTTCTGGCCCTGCCCGCTGGCCTGAGGGGCACTGTCCGGGGATGTTTTCGCCTCCGCGGGTGCAGCCGCACCGACGGATGCCAAGCCGGTGAACGCGAAGGCGGCAGCCAACGCAGTCGCGCCCGCCCGCCGGCTTTTGAGGATGTTGAGCATTTGAGTGTCCTTTCGGGGTTCGCCCGCCAATGGGCGCCTGATTCCTGGGATGAGTTGAAGCAGAAGAGGGTTAGCGGCTGCCCGCGCCCAGCTGCGGGTCGCTGGTGAGCCGGCCGCCGTTTTCGAACCGGCCGGCGAGGACGCGGATCAGCTTCGGATCCGTGGCAGAAGTGATCGTCAGGTCATACCAGCCACCCTGGGTCGGAAGGGGAACGGTCTTGGCCTGGCCCGGGTTGAGCGCGAGGGTCTGGTTACCTGCGCCGTAGGCGTCCTTGAGCGTCAGGGCCGCGGCGGCCGGGCCGGTGTTCTCGATCCGGAACTGGGCGTGCGGGGATTTGCCGTCCGCGGTAACGGTGACGCGGACGTCCGCGGCCGCCGTCGTTCCCGCGAGGCGCCGGTACCAGCCGGCCGGCCCGTGCAGGTGCACGTCGTATTCGGCACCGAGCGTCCAGCTGGCGTCCAGCGCTGCCCCGGCCCCGATGGTGTAGGAGTACGGGGCGGCCGGCAGCAGGTTTGACCGGGCCTGTACATGCGCGCCGAGCGTTCCCCGGTTTGCCCAGTGGGCGGTAAGTTTGCCGCCGTCGATTCTGGTCTCGACGTCGAGGGCGTAGCCAAGACGGCGGGACGGGCGTGTGCCTTTCTCCTGCACGGGCATCGAGTTGGCCGCCGGCGGCGTCGGGACGTAGCTCGGATGGCGGTTGTGGTCGGCCGGTTTGTAGGCCGAGGTGTCCGGCAGGGACGGCGCCGCGCCGCCGGCCGCCGAGAAGTCGAAGGCGCTGGTGAGGTCGCCGCTGACTGAGCGGCGCCACGGCGTGATGTTCGGTGAGGTGACACCGAAGCGGGTTTCGAGGAACCGGATGATTGAGGTGTGGTCGAACGTTTCGGAGCAGACGAACCCGCCCATACTCCACGGCGAGGCCACGATCATCGGCACGCGGACACCCAGGCCGAAGTGTCCCGGGACGTCCTTGCTGCCGTAGAACGTCGGGGTGCCGTCGTACCACTCGCCGGTGGTCGGGACCGTTGACGCGCCCGGTATCTGCGGAGTGTTGGGGTGCGGTGGGACGATGTGGTCGAAGAATCCGTCGTTCTCGTCGTACATGAAGAACACGGCCGTCTTGCTCCAGACCTCCGGGTTTGAGGTCAGGACGTCCATGACGTTCGCCGCGTACCAGGCGCCGAAGTTCGGGGGCCAGTTCGAGTGCTCCGAGTAAGCCTCCGGAGCCACGACGTAGGAGACCTGGGGAAGCGCGCCCGCCTTGACGTCCTCGCGAAGGACCCGGAAGAGGTCGTCGCCGGCCTTCGCATTCGTCCCGGTACGGGCCTTGTCGTAGAGCGGCGTCCCGGGCTTCGCATCCTGGTACTGCTTGAAGTACAGGAGCGAGTTGTCCCCGTAATTGCCGATGTACGCGTCGTCGGTCCAGCCCTCATAGTGTGCCGGGTCGAGGCCCTCGCCGGTGTCCTGATAGACCTTCCAACTCACGCCGGCCTTCTCAAGCTCCTCGGGGTAGGTGCTCCACCAGTACCCCTTTTCACCGTTCCACAGGTCAGGGCCGCCGCCCTTTCGGTCAGGATCGTCGCCCCCGGTGAACATGAAGTAGCGGTTCGGGTCCGTGGGGCCGAGGACCGAGCAGTGGTACTGGTCGCAGACCGTGAACGCGTCCGCGAGCGCGAAGTGGAACGGGATGTCCTTGCGCTCGTAGAACGCCATCGTGGCGTCAGTCTTCTCCGGCAGCCATTTGTCATTCTTCCCGGCGTTGAACGCGAGGTGCGTCTGCTTCCAGTTGTGGTCCAGGTCCTCCATGAACTGCATCCCGAGGTTCTGCGCCGACGGGTGGAAGGGCGTGACCTCGCGGGTGGGGTTTGCCTGGTGGAACGCGTCCTTGCCGCTGGGCAGGATGGCCGGGTGCGGGTCGCCGAACCCGCGCACGCCCTTGAGCGTGCCGAAGTAGTGGTCGAACGCGCGGTTCTCCTGCATGAAGACCACGACGTGCTCGACGTCC
>DASSXE010000085.1:0-4136 GCA_035704125.1 Arthrobacter sp. | reverse complement strand
CAACACCAGCAGCGACGACTCCTGGCTGCTGCTGATGAAGGACATCGGCTACCCGAAACTGATCGAGTACGCGGCGTCCATTGGCATCAGCTACGACCCGGAGCAGAACCTGCTCACCCCCACCGAGATGGCGTCGCTGCTCAAACAGCTCTACGCCGGCCAGCTGCTGAACCCCGGGAACACCGAGGAACTGCTGGGCTACATGCAGCACACCAACGACGAGGAGCTCATCCCGGCCGGCGTCCCGGAAGGGGTCACGGTGAACCACAAGTACGGGCTGCTGGATGGGTATGTGCACGACGCCGCAGTGCTGAGTTCCGGCGGCGCCGCCTACGCGGTGGCGATCTACACCTGGGGCGCTTCCGACGCCGACAGTCCGGAGCGGATCGAGGTATTCCACGAACTGACGACGGCGGTAACCAGCGCACTTTTCCGGCGGTAGCGGCCGGTGCCCGGGGTCAGCGGCCGGTGCCCGGGGTCAGCGGCCGGTGCCCGGGGTTAGCGGCCGAAAAGCTTGGCGAAGAAGCCGGTCTTGGGCTCGTTCTCGTGGCCCTTGCAGCGGTCCGCGGCCTTGACTCCGCGCATCACCTGGTCAACGTGCTGGCCGCAGCCGGCCCAGGTGGTTTTTCCGCACTTCTTGCAGGAAACTGCTCGGCACATTCGATACTCCCCTAGTTGTAGGCTTCAGTCCTCCGACTATACCCCCTGGGGTATCTGGCGGCCAAGCGGCGGGCACATCGGGCCGGTGTGGGTCGTTGTTCCGCGCCGGTTCCAGGTTTCCGCGGCGGTTTCGGACGGGGGCACCCCGGGCCCGGGGTGCCCCGGTCCGATTCCGGTGCGATTTTGCCGTTCCGAGCCCCGGGCCGAGTTTCCTAGAAGAGTGCGCCGGCGACGGCGCCGGTCACCTGGTGGATGATGTCGGTACGCTGGGGCACGCTGCCGAGGTCGTCACCCTTGGTGTAGATGACCAGGGCGTACGCACGGCCGTCCTTGGCGAGGATGCCGGCGTCGTGCAGTTCCCCGCCCAGCAAGCCGTACTTGTGGAAGACCGTGACACCGTCGGGCGCGGCGGCCGGAATCAGCGTCTCATCGTTGGTGTCCTGCATGGTGGCCAGCAACTGTGAGGTGTCCGCGGCGTCCAGCAGCTTTCCGGAATACAGCCCGGCCAGGATGCGGGCCATGTCCGCCGGGGCGAGCGTGTTGCTCTCCGGGGTGTACTTCACGCCGAGGGAGGCCGCGTAGTCGGAAAGATCCTCGTGGCCGATGGCATCCATGATCAGCGACCAGGAGTCGTTGTCGCTCTGCTGGATCATGGCCCGCAGCTGGAACGCCGCCGAATAGGCGCCCAGCTGGTCGGTCAGCGACGCCGCCCCGGTTTCGACCTGGTGGTAGTAGGCCGCCGCGGCCAGGACCTTGGCGGTACTGGCGGCCTCGAAGGGTTCTTCGACGCCGTACTGGTGCACCATGTCTCCGTCGCCGGCGGAGACGTCCTGGAGTGCGACGCCGATTTGGTAGTCCGGGTTGGCGTCGATGATCGCGGTGATCCGGTCGTCCAGGTCCGCATCGATGGTTCCCGCTGGGGCCGCCGCAGCGGGGGCGGCAGCCGGGGCCGCGGCGGTAGCTGCCGGAGCGCCGACGGCCGGTGCGGCCGCCGATCCGTTCGACGCCGGGGCGGCAGCCGCGACGGGGGTGGCAGGGGCCGTCCGGGCATTGGCGAAGGAGTGGATTCCGGCGGTCAGGCCTACGCCCAGAATGATCGCGGAGGCTGCCATCGCCAGCGCCCGACGGCGGCGATACGCCCGGGAACGTGGCCTGGCGCGGCCGGAACCGGCGGGTCGGGGTCGGCCCTGCCGGGACGTGCTTTCTTCCATGCTGCCAAAGCTAGTGGGGGAAGCTATGTCGAAGCTATGAAACAGCTGAAACTGAGCCTGCTGAAACCCACCGGCCGGCCGGGATCCCCCGGGCCGCGAAACCCTGGCTGCTAGACCTCGTCGTCCCAGGTGCCGGCGTCGGCCGCGTCTTCCGGCTTCTCCTCCGAACCTGTCCCCTCCGAACCCGCACCCTCCGAGCCCACATAGGCGGCCGGAACGGTCCCCGCAGCCTGGGTCATCTGCTCCTCGCGGATGTTCCCGGCACGGCCCGGTTCCGGGTGGGGCTGGCGGGGCTCGACGGCGTCCGGATCGCCCGGTCCGCGCAGGTCGGCGGGCTCGGTACTGGGTAGCTTCGGATCGGTCATGGTTCTGCCTTTCATCCGCGGTCGGCGTCTTCCCACCCTAGCCCGGGGACCGGCCCGCGACCATCACACCGGCCGGCCATCCCGCCGTCGAGCAGTTCCTCCAGTCCCCGCTTGAATCCCGCCCGGCCGCCGTGCGCCGGATGCCGGATTTTCGGGGCGTCGACGCCGTTGCGCTGCAGGCTCCGATGCGCCACGTTGCCCACGGCCACCACGGTAGAGATGCCGAAAATCTGCACCAGCTCCTGCCAGAACGGGGCTCCGAGTGCCGCTTCGGCGGCCGTCGGCGTGCGGTTGGACTGCGGCCGGCCCGGCTGATGGGTGTGCCACGGACAGGCACTCCAGAGCAGCGGAAGGAAGTCGAGTTCGGCCAGGACGTCCCACATCACGGTGGCGGTCGGTTCGGCGGGGACCCCCGCGGCATCCGGCGGGAGCTCGTACCCCCTGTCCGGGCCGAACAGGCCGAGCCGGTTGGCTGCGCCGGCGAACATGGTCCGGTTGGTGAACGGGACGCCGGTGATCCGCATGCCCCGGAAACCGGGGGCCTCGCCCACCAACAGCACCGAGGGTTCGCGGTCCAGCATCTCCTGCAGATAGCTGGCCAGATTCCGCCGCCGCACGGCGTTGACGGGGTCAGCGTGGTTGAAGAAGTTGTTGCATCCGGGACCTGTCTCCACGGCGGCAAGCCGGTCGATAAAGCCAGCAATGGCGGCTGCGGTCATGGCCGGAACGCTCCTCTCGGCGGTTCGTCGCCCACCCACGCTACCCGCGGCCCGCCGCACCGGCCGCAGCCGGCACCGGAACCGACACCGCCTGAACCGACGGCGCCTAGCATGGGGTGATGACGGACACGACCATCTTCACGGTGGGACACTCCACTCATCCCATCGACGAATTCATCGGCATCCTCAAGGCACACGGCATCAAGAAGCTGATCGATGTGCGCACCGTCCCCAAGTCGCGGCACAATCCGCAGTTCAACGCGGACGAGCTCGCGGCGAGCGTCCGTGCCAGCGGGATCACCTACCGGCGGATGGCATCCCTGGGCGGCCTCCGGCACACCACCAAGGACAGCCCCAACGGCGCCTGGCGGAACGCCTCGTTCCGGGGCTACGCGGACTACATGCAGACCGAGGAGTTCGACGCCGCCGTCGGCCAGCTGCTGCAACGCGGACGGCGCGGCGACGCGGCGATCATGTGCGCGGAAGCCGTGCCGTGGCGCTGCCACCGCTCCCTGATCGGCGATGCGCTCCTGGTCCGGGGCGCGAAGGTCCTGGACATCATGTCGGCAACGTCCGCCAAGCCTCACTCCCTTACCTCTTTCGCCCGGGTCGAGGGCCGCCGGCTCTGGTACCCGCCCGAATAGCAGCTACCAGCGCGGGTGGATCGCCGTCCGGAAGTAGCGGTCGTAGATTTCGTGGACACCGACGTCGAACGTTGCGTCGATCCCGCTGACCGACGCCGCCTCGGCGTTGGCGCGGGCCTGCTCGACGTTCCGGGCCCCCGGAATGACGGTGCTGACGCCGTCCTGCGCCGCGATCCAGGCGAGGGCCGCCTGGGCGGTGCTGACGCCGTCGGGCACCAACTGCTCAAACTCCGCCACGGCCTTCAGTCCCTCGGCGAAGTCCACGCCCGAGAAGGTCTCCCCGACATCGAACGCCGAACCGGTCCGGTTGTAGTTGCGGTGGTCGTCCGGGGCGAAGGAGGTCTCCGCGGTGTACTTGCCGGAGAGCAGCCCCGACGCGAGCGGCACCCGGGTGATGATCCCGACGCCGGCGGCCCGGGCAGCGGGCAGCACCTCATCCAGCGGCTTGAGCCGGAAGGCGTTGAGGATGATCTGGACCGTCGCGGTCCCCTCGTGCCGGATGGCCTCGAGCGCCTCGTCCGTGCGTTCGACACTGAC
>DASSXE010000078.1:0-5249 GCA_035704125.1 Arthrobacter sp. | reverse complement strand
GATCGCGTCGAAGAAGTGGCCCAGGGCGCCGGCTGCCGCCACCGGACCGGCCTGGCTCCCCGGTTCGCCCGGGGCGTACCGGGTGACAAAGGTGTAGACGTTGGGGCTGGTCTCGGCCATCTGCAGGTAGGCGGAGACCATTGCGTACAGTCCCTCGCGGGGAGTCTGGGCACTCTGCGCCGCCTCGCCGATGCGGCGCTGCATCTGGTTAAGGACCACCTCGCCGACGGCCTGCTGAAGGCCGGCCTTGTCACCGAAGTAGCGGTAGAAGACCGACTTCGACGTTCCAGCGGCGGTCGCGATGTCCTCCATCGATGCCTCGCTGCCGAGGGCGTGCACGGCCTTCCGGGCGGATTTGATCAGTTCCCGGCGCCGTTCCTCGCGGTGGGACTGCCAGCGGGAGGCGCGCCCGTCGACGGCCGTGCCGGCGGGCGGAGCCACGGACGGAGCGGCGGCCGGGACGGCAGCGGCGGGACCCACTTCCAGGATGTTCACGATACCCAGCGTATCAGGTACGCTGGGTATCAGTAACCGACCAGACCTCTAGGAGACAGCCCATGCCTGAAAATGGAACGCCCGCACCCGGCCCCCAGGACAGCGCCGCGCAGCATGCCCCGGCGGCGTCGCAGCTGCGCAAGGCCGTCGTCGTCGGCGGCAACCGCATCCCGTTCGCCCGCACGGGAGGCGCCTACGCCAAGTCCTCCAACCAGGACATGCTGACCGCGGCCCTGGACGGACTGATCGCTCGCTTCGGCCTCCAGGACGAACGGATCGGCGAGGTGGCCGCCGGTGCCGTGCTCAAGCACTCCCGCGATTTCAACCTCACCCGCGAAGCCGTCCTCGGCTCCGCACTGTCCGCCGAGACGCCCGCCTATGACCTGCAGCAGGCCTGTGCGACCGGCCTGGAAACGGTGCTCGGGCTGGCCAACAAAATCAAGCTCGGCCAGATCGACTCGGCCATCGCCGGCGGCGTCGACTCCGCCTCGGACGCGCCCATCGCCGTCAGCGAGGGCCTGCGCGAGATCCTGCTGGACCTGAACCGGGCCAAGACGCTGCCGCAGCGCCTCCAGATCCTCAGCCGGATCCGGCCCAAGGACCTCGCCCCCGAGGCCCCCAACACCGGCGAACCGCGGACCGGACTCTCGATGGGCGAACACCAGGCCCTCACCACGGCGCAGTGGAAGATCACCCGTGAGGCCCAGGACGAACTGGCCTATAACAGCCACCGCAACCTGGCCGCGGCCTACGACGCCGGATTCTTCGACGAACTGCTCACCCCCTACCGCGGACTGAGCAAGGACTCGAACCTGCGCGCCGACACCACGCTGGAAAAGCTCGCCACGCTCAAGCCGGTCTTCGGCAAGAACCTCGGCGCCGAGGCGACCATGACGGCGGGTAACTCCACGCCCCTGACCGACGGCGCCTCCACGGTGCTGCTGGCCTCGGAAGAATGGGCCGATGCCCACGATCTGCCCAAGCTCGCCACCGTCCTCGACGGCGAGGCGGCCGCCGTCGACTTCGTCCACGGCAAGGACGGGCTGCTGATGGCTCCCGCGTTCGCCGTCCCGCGGCTGCTGGCCCGCCAGGGCCTGGACTTCGGGGACATCGACTTCTTCGAAATCCACGAAGCCTTCGCCGGCACCGTGCTGAGCACCCTCGCCGCCTGGGAAGACGAGGAATTCTGCCGCACCCGCCTGGGCCTCGACGGGGCCCTCGGCACCGTCGACCGGGCCAAGCTCAACGTCAACGGCTCCTCGCTGGCCGCCGGGCACCCGTTCGCCGCCACCGGCGGACGGATCGTGGCGACGCTCGCCAAGATGCTGCACGAGAAGGGCACCGTTGACGGCCGACCGGCCCGCGGCCTGATCTCCGTCTGCGCCGCCGGCGGCCAGGGCGTCGTGGCTATTCTGGAAGCACACTAGGGGGACCGGATGACTGACAAATACACCCAATTCGTGAGCCGCGGCGTCGGCCGGGACATTGCCAGGAAGCTCGGCCTGCCGCAGCCGGTGGCGCTCCGCCGCTACCAGCCCGGGCAGCCGCTGATCCAGGGCCCGGTGCTGGTCCAGGGCTCCGGGACCGGCGCCGATGAGCTGGCCGCGACCTTGCTGACCTGGGACCTGGACGTCCGCCGGCACGCGGTCCCGCGGGAGAAACTCGGCGCCATCATCCTGGTGCTGGACGACGCCGCCCGCCCGGAGGACCTCGAGAGGCCGGTCCTCGCCGCCGGAGCGTCGCTGCGGGACCTTGCCGCCAACGCCCGCGTCGTCACCATCTCCCGGGCCGCGGCCGACGCCGCCGACCCCGCGGCCGCCGCCGCCCGGCAGGGCGTGGACGGACTGCTGCGCTCCGTGGCGAAGGAACTGCGTGCCGGCGCCACCGGCAACGGCATCGTGCTCGCCGACGGCGCCACCACCACCAGTCCCAGCGCGCTCGGCGCGCTGCGGTTCTTCCTCTCCGGCCGCTCCGCGTTCGTGGACGGCCAGTTCCTCACCGTCAGCTCCGGCGCCGGCAGCCTGCCCGCGGACCCGGACAGGCCGCTGGCCGGCAAGGTCGCAGCGGTCACCGGCGCCGCCCGCGGGATCGGCGCGGCCATCGCCCGCACCCTGTACCGCGACGGGGCCACCGTCGTGGCGATCGATATCCCGGCCGCCGGGGACCACCTGGCGGCCGTCGCCAACGAGGTGCGCGGCACGGCACTGCAGCTGGACATCAGCCGCGAGGACGCCGGCCAGCGGATCATCGACCACGCGGTGCAACGCCACGGCCGGCTGGACATCGTGATCCACAACGCCGGAATCACCCGGGACAAACTCCTGGCCAACATGGACCAGGGCCGCTGGAGCTCGGTCATCGCCGTCAACATCGCCGCCCAGCTGCGGATCAACGAGGCACTCCTGGCCTCGGAGCACTTCCGGGAATCGCCCCGGATCGTCTCGGTGGCCTCCACCAGCGGTATCGCCGGGAACCGCGGCCAGACCAACTACGCTGCCTCCAAGGGCGGCGTGATGGGCATGGTCCGGGCCACCGCACCGCTGCTCGCGGCGCACGGGGGCTCCATCAACGCCGTCGCCCCGGGCTTCATCGAAACCGAAATGACAGCCAAGATTCCCTTCGCCACCCGCGAGGTGGCGCGCCGGCTGAACTCGCTGCAGCAGGGCGGCCGGCCCGGGGACGTGGCGGAAGCCATCGCCTTCCTGGCCAGCGACGCGGCCGGCGGAATCTCCGGTGAGGTGCTGCGGGTGTGCGGGCAGAACCTGGTGGGAGCATGAGCCTTCCTTCGGTCCTCCTGGGGGAGATGCCGTCGCTGTCCAAGCTGTACGTCAATGCGGCCGCCACGGCTGCCCGGCGCCGGCTGCTCGGCGCGCACGCCGGAACCGACCTTCCGCCGCAGGGCCACGAGGTGCGGGGCGTGCGGGCCGGGGTGGACAACCTGACCGCCTACCAGCACCTGATCGGCGAGACCGCCAGCGACCTCCTGCCGGCCGGGTTCATCCACGCCCTCGCGTTTCCGCTGTCCATGTCCGTGATGAACCGGGATGACTTCCCGCTGCCGTTGCTGGGGATGATCCATCTCAGCAACAACGTGGTGCAGTCCGCGCCGGTGATGTTCACCGAAGCCCTCGATATCCGGGCCTGGGCGGAAAACCTGCGCGGACACCGCAGCGGCACCCAGCTGGACCTGGTTGCCGAGGTCCGCGGTGCGGGGGATGAGTTCGTCCGCTGGCGGGGTGTCTCCACCTACCTGGCCAAGGGCGTCTTCCTTCCCGGCATCGACAAGCCGTCGCCTGCGGCCGCGCCGGAAGGCTTCAAGGCTCCGGATCCGACGGCGTTGTGGCAGCTGGGCGTGGACACCGGACGCGCCTACGCCGCGGTGTCGGGTGACTTCAACCCCATCCACCTCAGCGTGCTCAGCGCGAAGGCCCTCGGGATGCGGCGATCGATCGCCCACGGAATGTATCTGGCCTCCCGTGCGCTGGCCGACGTCGGCGCCGCCAAGGGGGACGCATTCCACTGGGACGTCAGCTTCGAAGCGCCGGTGTTCCTGCCCGCGCGGGTGGCGCTGGACATCAGCACGGCGCAGGCGGAGGAAGGGGCCTGGCTGGGCTCGACGTACGTCGCGTGGAGCCCGCACTCCGGCCGCAAGCACTTCAGCGGCTCGGTCTCCCCGCTGAAGTAGCCGGCGCGCAGGCGCTCCCGAGGTGCAGGCGCGACGGTCAGCCTGCCTTGACGGACTTCACCACCCGGAGCATCCGGTGCAGGCTGAGCAGGATCGATTCGACGGCGTTCGGTGCGCCGGCGGCGTGGTCCTCACCGGCCACCCGGGCGGTGAGGGCCTCGACCGCGGCGTCGGCCTCTTCGATGAGCTCGGCCTGGCGCTGGGGTTCGTCCTCTTCGATGGCCCGCAGCACGTCACCGACGCGGGCCATCGCCTCGGCCAGCGGCGCGCTTTGCCCGTCCGGGATGACGAACGGGTGGTCGGTGGCCCAGATGACGTCCGAGAGCACCTGGGTCACATCCTGGATATGGAAGGTGAGCCGTTCCAGGTCGCGGAGGTTCCGGTAGTCCTTCTCGACGTCCCGCGGGTGCAGGCGGCGCCGGGGGTTGGCCCGGCGGCTGGCGTCCGCCTTCTGCACCGCGGCCCGGACGGACCGGGTGTGGGCGGCGAGGGCGTCGGACCGGCGCGACCAGTCCTCGTGTTCGGGCGGCCAGTTCTCCTCCAGGGCCTTGCCCATGTCCCAGAGCTGCCGGGCGAGGGCCAGCCGCAGCTCGGCGAGGCTGAGGGCCGCCGCCTTGAAGTGCAGCGGCGGGAACACCAGCAGGTTCACCAAGATCCCGACGCTGACGCCGACGCCCATCTGGAACAGATAGCCGAAGGAGAACTTGTCCGGGTTGTGGCCGCCGACCAGCAGGACCAGCAGCGCCGCCGTCGGGATCCAGTCGCGGCCCGAGCCGATCCGCGGCAGCCCGGCCAGGACGACACCGAGGCCCATGACGATGGCCACGGTGAGCGGTGAGGGCGGGCCCAGGCTGACGAGCATGAAGGCAAGTCCCACGCCGATGGCCAAGCCGACGAGGGCCTGGACGCCCTGGCGCATCGAGCCGGAGACGTTCTCATACATGGCCACCAGGGCGCCGAGGGGAGCATAGTAGGGGTAGTCCGCTGCCGAGCCGGGCATGTAGGGGGCGATCGCGAACGCAATTCCGGCGGCCAGGGCCGCCTTCGTGGCCAGTTGGAGCCTGGGCCA
>DASSXE010000018.1:0-3999 GCA_035704125.1 Arthrobacter sp. | reverse complement strand
TTGACCGTGATCTGGAGCGGAATCAGCGTGCCCACCTTGTCATCTGCCACGGCGTGCGGGTCGCACCGTGCCGGCCGGATTCCCAGCCGCAGCCGCTGCGGCGCTCCCCGCCCGGACACAGCGAGCCCGTGGGGCCAGGGTGCCCCGGCGTCTTCCTCGAGCAGGGTGGTCCCGCCGACGCTGTCGATGGTCAGGCCCGGATCGGCCCCGCCGGCGTCACCGGCGGTGTTGCGCGGGGTGATGACCAGGTCGAGCACGGCGGCCCGGGAGCCGGCGGCTACCGTCACGTCAGGGTCGAACCGGAAATCGGCGACCGCGGCCGCGGCCTGCGCCACGCACATCTCTACGTTGTTTCGGACCAGAACGCCGAAGGGGTCGGTGACCGCGACGCGCTCCTGGGTCACCGCCCCGTCGGCGTCCCGAACCTGCACCGCGGCGTCGCCGACAGTCCCGGGAGTCCCGGGAGTCCCGGAGGCGGTGCCGGTTACGGTGCCGGTCCCGGCAGCGTCGGACGGGCCGGGGCAGCTGGCCGCCGGGAGAGCGGCCGGCAGGCTTTTGGCCTGGCCGGGCGGAAGGTCCGTCCCCGCGTCGCCGGCGGCCCAGGTGATGCCAGAGCCGAACAGCGGGCTCCGGACGGTGGCCGCCTGCACCGTGAGGGTTGACCCGGTGGTGTTGGTCAGCTGGATCTCGATGATCTGTTTGCTGTAGTTGTCACGGAACTGGTTCAGTACCGCTGTGACCTTGGCTGCAGCCGGCGCGGATCCGGACGAGGAGGTGGAAGGGCCGGGGCCGGGGGTTGAGCTGCAGGCGGCCGAGAGGAGAACCAGGACCAGGGGCACCAACGGGAACAGCCGCGGGTGACTGCCCGTGGGCCGGGGCTCCGCGTCAGTGTGTTCGACGGCGGGGCGATCGACGGCAGTGCGGTTGACGGCGGGGCGGTCGAGGGAGGGGAAGGCGCTGCCCATGCGGCCAGTGTAGGCCTCCGGTCGGCTACTCTCATGACCATGACACCTCCCGCACCCCTGGACCGCGTGCTCGGCCTGCTCCGGGCCATCGAATCCGGCGGCGGCGCCCCGGCGCTGGAGCCCTTCCTGGCCGAGGGGTATGTCCTGACCGAAGCGCCCCACCTGCTCGACCCGAAGGGGAGTACCCGCAGCCGCGCCCAGGTTCTGGCGGCGGCCGACCGCAGCGGAGAGGTGGTCACGGGCCAGCGTTTCGTGGTGCAACGGAGCACCTGCCAGGGCAACCGGGTGGTGGTGGAGGCCGAGTGGTCCGCGACCCTGCAGCTGGACCTCCCGCTGTGGGACAGGGGCGAACAGATCCGCGCCCGGACCGCCTCGATCTTTGAGCTCCGCGGCGGCCTGATCGTCAGCCAGCACAGCTACGACTGCTACTACACCCCGGAGTAGGCCGGGCCGCTACTGCATGGTGAAGCGCCGGGCCGCCAACCGGTTGATGACCGGGACGGCGGCCGCCGCGGCGAGCGCGCGGTTGCGGGCAGTCAACGGACCGCCGCGCAGCGGCCGCCCCAGCGCCATGTTGATTTCGGATTGCCGCACCGCCCGCGCCGCCGCGCGGAGGCGGCGGCGTTCAAATCCCTCGGCGCCGCCGTCGCGCCCTGCCAGCAGCGCCGGCACCAGCGGCGCCAGTTCGACGGCGTCGAGCCAGCCCAGGTTCATCCCCTGGCCGCCGATCGGGCTGATCTCGTGCGCTGCGTCGCCGATCAGGAGGCAGCGGCCGGCCACCATCCTCCGGGCCAGCCGGGAACGCACCCCGAAGGCGCTGACCATGGAGTTACTCGCGGTCTCGACGGCGATTCCGGTCCGCCGCCGTACCTCGCCGGCAAGCCACGCCGCGTCAGCCGCCGAAGCTCCCGCGCCGGCCGCGTGGTCGTTCAGCCGGACGACCCACCGGCGCTGTCCACCCGGCAGCGGGAAGGACTCCACGATGCCCCCCGGCGCAAGGAACAAGGCCGCGTCCGCGCCGAAGGGTGTGCTGTCTGCGAAGTCGCCCATCAGGTACCGGTCAGGATACTCCCGGCTCCGGAGGCCGATGCCCGACGCGTCCCGGGCCGTGGAACGGATGCCGTCGGCCCCGATCACCAGGCGTGCCAGGAGCTCCGCCTCGCGGCCGCCCTGGCAGGTTTTCAGTCGGACCCGATGGCCGTCGTCGTGGATCGCGGATACCCGTACTCCGCGGCGCAGCGACTCCGGATCAAGCTCGTGGAGGCGCCGCTCGAGCAACATCTCAGTGCGGTCCTGTGGCAGGGACAGCACGAAGGGATACGGGCCGGGGACCCGGTCGAACGACATCCGGGCCACGGTCCGGCCGGCGGCCAGGGCAACACCATGCCGGATCGGCACCCCGCGGCGGATGAGCTCGCCGTCCAGGCCGATCCGGGCCAGCGCCCCCAGCGCCGGCGGGTGAATGCCGATCGCCCGGGTATGGCCGCTGCCGTCGCCGGCCCGCTGTTCCAGCACGGTGACCTGGAGGCCCCGCTGCACCAGCAGGGAGGCCAGGAAAAGACCAACTGGTCCGCCCCCGACGATGGCAACGTCACTCATGGCAACCTCACTCATGACAGTGTCCGGTCCAGCACCAGGAGGTTCCGGAAGGGAGCACCGCGCCGCACCGTCCAGCCCGGGGGAGCGGCCGCCTTCAGCTCGGCCACGGTGTAGCTGCGGCGGATCGAGGTCAGGCCGTCGGCCCGGATATAGGAGCCACGGAACGGCAGGGCGCCGGCCGAAAACAGGCCGTACGCGGCCGCGCTGCGTCGGAGATCATTGTGGAGAACCAGCCGGGCCGCCAGCGCCGCCGATTCCTGGAGGAAGACCGGCAGTTCCGTCGTCGCCAGGTGGTGCAGCACGTGGTTGGAGATCACGACGTCGTACCGCTCCCCGGCGCCCAGCAGCTCGGCAGCACTTCGCCGCCGGAAGGTAACCCCCGGGGCTTCACCGCGCCCGCTCCGCGCTGCCGCGAACGCCGCTGCACGCGGGTCCGGGTCCACTGCGGTGATGTCCAGCAGCAGGTTCTCCCGGGCGGCCCAGCGGGCCAGCTGCACCGCGACGTCGCCGCCGCCGCAGCCGACGTCCAGCAGCGTGGTGGCCGTATGGCCGGAGAGCAGCGGCCGCAGCCGCCGCCGGTAGATGCCGTGCCAGCCGGACACTGCACGGTTGACCAGGGCAAACTGGGCGTAAGTTTTCTCCAGCCGGACCGGATCGCAGTCCTCACGGTCCATCTCCTCGACGGCATCCACCGCCCGTGAGCGCAGCAGCACCGGGAGCGTCAGACCACTGCCGGCGCGGCGCGCAGGCCGTCCGCCGGCTCATCCTGTGCGTCGGCCGGATCCGCCCGGTAGTCCGTCACCGGTGCCGTGATCCTGGTGAACAGCGCCGTCTCCACGGTCAGCCCGGGGCCGAAGGCCATCGAGCAGATCCGCTCGCCCCCGCCGTCGTCAACGGGCGGCAGGTCCAGGATGTGCCGGAGGACGAACAGCACCGTGGCGCTGCTCATGTTTCCGTAGTTCCGCAGCGTCTCCCGGGCTGGCCTCAACTGCACGTCGCTGAGCTCCAGCCTGCTCTGGACCTTGTCCAGGATGCTGCGTCCGCCGGGATGGATGGCCCAATGCTTGATGCCGCGGTATGCCGTCCCGGCCAGTTCAGGGTCCCGCTCCAGCAGCGGTTCCAGGGCGCCGACGATGTGTTCGTCGATGATGTGCGGAACGTAGGTGCCGAGCACCATTTCAAAGCCCTCGTCGCCGATATTCCACGCCATGGCCTCCTCGCCCACCGGCGTCAGGACGGTTTCGAAGTGGTCCAGGGTCATCAGGGCCGGCTGGCCGGGAATGTCGCGGGCCGTGACGATGGCGGCCGCCGCTCCGTCGGCGAACAATGCCGATCCCATGATCGTGTCCGGATCGTTGGAGGTGCGGACGTGGAGGGAACAGAGTTCGGCACAGACCACCAGGACCACCGCTTGCGGGTCGGCGTCGCAGAAGGA
>DASSXE010000012.1:0-7755 GCA_035704125.1 Arthrobacter sp. | reverse complement strand
GGCAGCCACCCTTTCTGTACCTCTGGTGAACATCCAGTCAAAGCCAACGCGCCGGCTAGTGCCAAGCCAGTGATCGTAGTGATCTGTTTGCGTCGGCTGCCGGTTCGGTTCTGCGAACTCACAGACGGCCCTTCCTACTTGTTGCTGTCGCCCGGCCGCATACAACGATCCGGGCACACTAAAAGTTTTACTACTCGGTGTAGAGCTTACCGCTCCCTGGGAGTTTTCGCCCACATGTCCGCGCCGTGGCCCGGCACCTTTTTGGGGGTTCCCGGCGAAGGGTCCCCGGACAGTACTAAGGCCGGGCGGATTGCCCGGCCTTAGCCTCTAGTGGAAGGAGTCCCCGCAGGCGCAGGAGCCGCCGGCATTCGGGTTGTCGATGGTGAAGCCCTGCTTCGAAATGGTGTCCTCGAAGTCGATGCTGGCCCCGCTGAGGTAGGGCACGCTCATCTTGTCGACCACGACCTCGACGCCGTCGTAATCACGGACCGCGTCGCCCTCAAGGAGGCGCTCGTCGAAGTACAACTGGTAAATCAGCCCGGAGCAGCCGCCCGGCTGAACGGCAACGCGGAGCCGAAGGTCGGTGCGGCCTTCCTGTTCCAGCAGGCTGCGGACCTTGCCGGCAGCGACGTCCGTCAGCTGCACCTCGTGGCTGGCCAGTTCCTGGCTCTCCTGGACGGCGGTGTCGGTGCTGTTTTCATTGGTTGTAGTGCTCATGGCCTACCTTCTGACGACGGTCGGAGCGGTGCCGCCTCGGCGGCACCGGCCCCTACTTAAACGGTATGGGCTATAGCTACATGCTACGTCGATCAGCGCTGTAGCTCTAACTCCTGGCCTAACCGTCTGCGCCGGCTGGATGTTCCCCGCAAAGAGCGGTGGTCAGGCCAGGCCCTCGGCGTTCAGCCGGGCCAGCAGCAGGGCCTCGGCGATGATGGCGTTCCGGAAGTCCGCCAGGTGCAGGGACTCGTTGGCACTGTGGGCCCGGGAGTCCGGGTCCTCCACGCCAGTGACCAGGATCTGCACGTCCGGGTACAACTCGGTGAGGTCCGCAATAAAGGGAATGGATCCCCCGATGCCGGTCTCCACCGCCGCTACTCCCCAGGCCTCGCCGAGGGCCCACATCGCCAGCCTGGCCGCGGGCGAGCCGGTGTCGGTCAGGAAGGCATTGCCGGTCTCCCCCGGGGTGAAGACCACCTGGGCGCCGAACGGCGCGTGGGACTCGACGTGCCGGCGGACCGCGGCCATGGCTTCGTCGGGGTCCTGGCCCGGGGCCAGGCGCAGGCTGAATTTGGCGCGTGCCCGGGGCAGCAGGGTGTTGGACGCGACGTCCACCGCCGGGGCGTCGATGCCGATGATGGACAGCGCCGGCTTGGTCCACATCCGGGAGGCGATGCTGCCCGTGCCGGCGAGCCGGACGCCGTCGAGCACTGACGCGTCCTGGCGGTATTCCTCCTCGGTCAGGTCGACGGTGGCGTCGTCGCGGCCGACGAGCCCCTCGATGGCGACGCTGCCGTCGTCGTCGTGCAGCGTGGCGATCAGCCGGGAGAGCAGGGTGGGTGCATCGAGGACGGGGCCGCCGAACATGCCGGAGTGTACGGCGTGGTCCAGGACTTTGACCTCGATGGTGCCGTCCACCAGGCCGCGCAGGCTGGTGGTCAGCGCAGGAACGCCGACCTTCCAGTTGGAGGAGTCGGCAACGACGATCACGTCGGCGCGCAGCAGTTCCTGGTGGGCTTCCAGGAAGGCGCGGAAGGTGGGCGATCCGGCCTCCTCCTCACCCTCGAAGAAGAAGGTGACGCCGAGGCCGAGCTCCTCCCCCAGTACCCGGCTCACTGCCGAGTAGGCGGCGACGTGCGCCAGGATCCCGGCCTTATCGTCGGCGGCGCCGCGGCCGTAGAGACGGCCGTCGCGCTCGACGGCGGTGAAGGGTTCCGTTTCCCAGAGCGAGAGGTCGCCGGTGGGCTGGACGTCGTGGTGGGCGTACAGCAGGATGGTCGGCTTGCCGGCCGCGGCGGGGCGGCGGGCGACGACGGCGGGGCCGCCGGGGGTGCCGTCTTCCTTGTCGCAGCGCAGGATCCGGACGTCGTCGAAGCCGCTGTCGCGGACCAGGCCGGCGACAGCGTCGGCGCTGGCGTTCAGCGGCGCGGGATCGAAGCTGGGCCAGGCGATGCCGGGGATTGCCACGAGCGCCTTCAACTGCTCGACGGTGGCGTCGAAGGATTCGGTCACCGCCTGGCGGAGGGCTGCGGTATCGACGGTCTGGATGGTGCCGTCGGCGGAAGGCTGCGGGGTGCCCGCGGGTGATGAGGTCATGGCCAAAACACTACCCGTGTCCCCGATCACCACAAACAGCGCCACGGCGCCTCGGGACCGGCCGTGCGCTGGGCCGTCGCGGCTCCTCTGCAGGGTAGTCTGTAGGGGTGTTTGGACGGAAAAAGGAAGCGCCCACGGCGCAGGACGTAGTTGATCAGCTGGCAGCCGAGGCCTCCGCTGCCCGGAACCCGGCCGCCGGCAAGGGGGCTCCGACGCCGAAGCGCAGCGCCCAGGTGGCTGCCCGGAAGCGGCCGCTGGTACCCGAGGACCGTAAGGCTTCGAAGGCTGCGGAACGGACCGCGGTGACCGAGCAGCGGCTGAAGATGCGCCAGGCCATGGACACCGGCGATGAGAAGTTCCTGCCGGTGCGCGACAAGGGCCCGCAGAAGCGCTTCACCCGCGACTACGTCGATGCCCGGTTCAGCCTGGGCGAGTACCTGATGTTCGGTGCCCTGGTCTTCGTGGTCATTTCGTTGCTGGTACCGGCCAGCAGCGAGCAAATGATCTATGTCCTGGGCGGATTCTGGGTCATGTTCCTGGCGGTCTTCGTCGATGTCTTCATCCTGTCCCGGAAGCTCAAGAAGCGGTTGGCCGAGAAGTTCGGCGAGGTCGAGCGCGGCACGGTTTGGTACGGCTCCATGCGTTCCCTGCAGTTCCGCCGCCTCCGGCTCCCCAAGCCCCAGGTCAAGCGCGGCCAGTACCCCGCCTGAGGCCCGCCTACTGAAAACCCCCGGCAGTTATCACTGCCGGGGGTTTTTGCGTATCCCGGGGTCTTGACGGGATGTAAGGCCGCCAACCCTGGACCGCTCCGCGGTCAGCGGCGGAGCGGCCGCTTCGCCAGGTCGCGGTTGATCCGCGCCGCCCAGAACGGTCCTTCGTAGAGGAAGGCCGTGTAGCCCTGCACCAGCGTCGCGCCCGCCTCGATCCGTTCCCGGACGTCCTGTCCGGATTCGACGCCGCCCACCGACACCAGGGTCAGTGCCCCGCCGGTCGCCGCCTTGAGCCGCGCCAGGACTTCCAGGGACCGCTTCCGCAGCGGCGCGCCGGAGAGGCCGCCGGCGCCGCACGCTTCGATCTGTTCCGGGCTGGAGGACAGTCCGGTCCGGCCGATCGTGGTGTTCGTGGCGATGATGCCGTCGAGCTTAAGGTCCAGGGCCAGGCGTGCGACGTCGTCGATGTCCTCGTCGCTCAGGTCCGGGGCGATCTTGACCAGCAGCGGGACGTGCCGTCCGGCGGCAGCGTCGGCCGCCTCGCCGACGGCGGTGAGCAACGGACGGAGGGTTTCAACGTCCTGAAGCAGGCGCAGCCCCGGGGTGTTCGGCGAGCTCACGTTGACCACCAGATAGTCGGCGGCGGGGGCGAGGCTGCGGGCGCTGACCAGGTAGTCCGCGACGGCGTCCTCGAGTTCCACCACCTTGCTCTTGCCGATGTTGACGCCGATCACGGGGCGGACCGCGGGATAACGCCGCTGCAGCGCGGCCCGCGCGGCCCGGAGCCGGGGCGCGACGGCCGCGGCGCCGTCGTTGTTGAAGCCCATCCGGTTGATGACGGCGCGGTCCTCGATCAGCCGGAAGAGCCGCGGCGCCGGGTTGCCCGGCTGCGCCTGGCCGGTGATGGTCCCCACCTCGATGTGGCCGAAGCCGAGCTCGGTGAGGGCTTCGATGCCGTGGCCTTCCTTATCGAACCCGGCGGCCAGGCCGAAGGGCGACGGGAAGGTCAGCCCGAACGCCTCGGTCCGCAGCGACGGTGCCGGTGCCGTAATGCGCTGCAGCAGCCGGCCCGCACCGCAACGGTGGGCCAGGCGGATGCCCTGGAAGCCGATCTTGTGGGCGCGCTCGGCGTCCATCCAGGAGAAGGCGAGCCGGAAGAAGGTGGGATATACGCGCATGCCCCTAGTTTTCCGGTTCCGGCGGCACAATCCAAAACAGTGCGTTCCCGATGGTGCCGCCGTTGCCCCGGCCGCCGGGCGCTAGCATGAAGCCATGACCCGCGATGACGCAGTCCCCAGCCCCGGTCCGGCAGCCGTCCCCCGGTCCGCCATTGAGGCGGACGTGGTGGTGGTGGGTGCCGGGTTAGCCGGGCTGGTAGCCGCGGCCCAGGCCTACGCCGCCGGCCGACGTGTGGCGGTCCTGGACCAGGAGCCGGAAGCCTCCGCGGGCGGCCAGGCGCACTGGTCCTTTGGCGGCCTGTTCCTGGTCAACACCCCTGAGCAGCGCCGGCTGGGCGTCCGGGACAGCGCGGAACTGGCGCTCTCCGACTGGCTGGCCTCGGCCGGGTTCGACCGGCCGGAGGACGCGGTGGCCAGGCAGTGGGCCGAGGCCTACGTCGACTTCGCCGCCGGCGAGAAGCGCGCCTGGCTGGCCTCCCTCGGAGTGGGGTTGTTTCCGCTGGTGCAGTGGGCCGAACGCGGCGGCTACGGCCCCGACGGACACGGCAACACGGTGCCGCGGTTCCACGTCGCCTGGGGCACCGGACCGGCACTGGTGGCGCCCTTTCTCGCCAAGCTCCGGGAGGGTGAGGCCGCCGGCCGCGTGTCCTTTTACTTCCGCCACCGGGCCACCGGGCTGACGACGACGGCGGGCCGGGTCACGGGGGTGCACGGCGAGGTGCTCGAACCCAGCGGCGCGGCCCGCGGCGAACAGTCCTCCCGGGCAACCGTGGCGGACTTCGAGGCGTCCGCCGGCGCCGTCATCGTCACCAGCGGCGGCATCGGCGGCAATCACGGCTCGGTCCGGCAGCAGTGGCCCGGCGGAGGCGCCCCCGCGGAGATGCTCAGCGGCGTGCCGGCGTCGGTGGACGGCGACTTCCTGGCCGCCGTGGGCCGGGCCGGCGGAGACCTCATCAACGGCGACCGGATGTGGCACTACCCCGAGGGCATCCACAACCACTCCCCCGTCTGGCCCCGGCACGGGATCAGGATCCTGCCCGGACCGTCCGCGCTCTGGCTCGATGCCACCGGCCGGATGCTGCCGGCGCCGCTGTTTCCCGGCTTCGATTCGCTCGGCGCCCTCCGCCACATCCTGGGCACCGGGCACTCCCATTCCTGGTTTGTGTTGAACCGGACCATTGCGCTCAAGGAGTTCGCCCTTTCCGGGTCCGAGCAGAATCCGGATCTGACCGGCCGGGACGTCCGCCTGCTGGCCTCGCGGCTGCGCCGGTCCGGGGAGAGCCCGCTGCAACGTTTCCTGGACCGGGGCGTCGATTTCCTTCAGGCCGGCACCCCGGTGGAGCTGGCGGCCAGGATGAATGCCCTGACCGGCTCCGGGCTGATCGATGCGGCCGAACTGGACCGGCTGGTCCGCTCGCGGGACCGGCAGTTCACCAGCGGACTGGGCAAGGACCCGCAGCTCGCCGCGATCCGTGCCGCCCGCCGGTTCACCACCGACAAACTGATGCGGGTGGCCCCGCCGCACCGGATGCTGGACCCCCGGCATGGCCCGCTGCTGGCCGTCCGGCTCTCGGTCCTGACCCGCAAGAGCCTCGGCGGGATACGGACCGACCTGCAGTCCCGGGTGCTGGACGGCGCCGGCATCCCGGTCGACGGGCTGTACGCCGCCGGCGAGGCAGCAGGCTTTGGCGGCGGCGGCATCCACGGCTACCGGGCCCTGGAGGGGACCTTCCTGGGCGGCTGCCTGTTTTCCGGCCGGTCTGCCGGCAGGGCCGCGGCGGCCTCGTCATAAGGAAGGGGTGGAAGCCGATGGATTGGCACCAGGACATCCTGGGCGAGGACTTCGCGGCCTGCACGTTCCAGGCCGCCGGACCCGACGGCGTCGAACGGGAGGCCACCCTGGTCCGTCACCTGCCCGCCTCGGGGGCCGGGCTGCCGCCGCGCCGGGCAGTACTGTTCCTGCATGGCTGGAGCGACTATTTCTTCAATGAGGAGCTCGCCGAATTCTGGACCGGCCGTGGCTTCGGTTTTTTCGCGCTCGACATGCACAACCACGGGCGCAGCCTGCGGCCCGGGACGCACGGGGGCTACGTGGCAGACCTGGCGGACTACGACGCCGAAATCACCGCGGCAATCGAGATCATCGCCTCGATGGGCCCCGGCGGGGCCGGACCCCAACCGGTCACCCTGATGGGCCATTCCACCGGCGGTCTGATCGCGGCGCTGTGGACCAGCCGGCATCCGGGCCGGGTGGCGCAACTGGTGCTGGACAGTCCCTGGCTGGAAATGCACGGCAGCCCGGCGCTCCGGCGCGCCGCCCGTGCCATGGTCGAACCGCTGGCCCGGTTCCGGCCCGAGGCGGTGATCCGCCTTCCGGAACGGGCCTTCTACTGGCGGAGCATCAGCAGTGCCGCGGAGGGCGAGTGGCTGCTCGATGACGACTATCGTCCGCCGCTGGCTTTCCCGGTGCGGGCCGGCTGGCTGAGTGCCGTGCTGGCCGGCCAGTCACGGGTGGCCCGCGGGCTGAACATCGACGTTCCCATCCTGGTCCTGATCTCGGGTGCCAGCGCCAACGGGATGTTCTGGAAGGAGTCCATGCGGCGCACGGACGCGGTGCTGGATGTGAACACCATCGCCCTGCGGGCCCTCAGCCTGGGCCGCACCGTGACCCTGGAACGGATCGACGGTGCCCTGCACGACGTCTTCCTTTCCGCGGCGCGGGTCCGGGCGGACGCCTACGCCCGACTGGCCCGGTGGATCAAGGCGTACGTCACGGACGACGGCGACGGCTGACGGATCAGGCCGGTGCGGCCGCATCCACAGCGCCGCCGTAGCGCCGGTCGCGGCGGGCGTAGATCTCCACGGCCTGCCAGAGGGTACGGCGGTCCACGTCGGGCCACAGCGTGTCCAGGAAAACGAACTCCGCGTAGGCGGACTGCCAGAGCAGGAAGTTCGAGATCCGCTGTTCACCGGAGCTCCGCAGGAACAGGTCAACGTCCGGCAGATCCGGTTCGTCCAGGTACTTCTGGATCGTCTTCTCGGTGATCGCACCGGGCTTCAGCCGGCCCGCGGCCACCTCCTCGGCAATCGCGGAGACGGCGTCCGTGATTTCGGCCCGGCCGCCGTAGTTAACACACATGTTCAACGTGCAGGTGCTGTTGCCGCGGGTGTATTCCTCCGCCTCTTCAAGCTCCCGGATCACCGATCCCCAGAGCCGCGGCCGCCGGCCGGACCAGCGGATCCGGACGCCCCACTCATCCATCTGGTTCCGTTGCCGTCGCAGCACATCCTTGTTAAATCCCATCAGGAAGCGCACCTCTTCCGGTGAACGCCGCCAGTTCTCAGTGGAGAAGGCGTACACGCTGACGTGCTTGATGCCCAGTTCGATCGCTCCGGCAACGACGTCCAGCAGGGCGGGCTCCCCCGCCTTGTGGCCCTCGATCCGCGGCAGGCCGCGCTGGTTGGCCCACCGACCGTTGCCGTCCATCACGATCGCCACGTGCTGCGGGACCAGCTCTGCGGGAATGGCGGGGGGCACCGCTCCGGAGGTGTGC
>DASSXE010000523.1:0-2126 GCA_035704125.1 Arthrobacter sp. | reverse complement strand
CATGCCGTCCAGCAGCGCCTGCCAGCGGTCGCGCCGGTAGGTGATGGGCAGCCCGAGGCTCTCCAGGATGCTGCGGTGCCGGTCCGCGTCCGCGTCGCTAAGCCGTCCGACGCTGCGGGACAGCTCCGCGGCGAACATCATGCCCACCGAGACGGCTGCGCCGTGCCGCCAGGAGTATCGCTCAGCCAGCTCGATCGAGTGGCCCAGGGTGTGGCCGTAGTTCAGGATCTCGCGCTGCCCGGTCTCCTTGAGATCCTCGGACACCACCCGGGCCTTGACGGTGATGGCCCGCTCGATCAGCTCGCGCAGCGTGGCGGAGCGCGGGTCGGACACCGCGGCAGGGTCCTGCTCAATCAGGTCCAGGATGGCCGGATCGGCGATGAAACCGCATTTGATGACCTCGGCCATGCCGGAGATGATCTCGTTTTTCGGCAGGGTGTCCAGGGTGTCGAGGTCCGCGAGGACTCCCGCGGGCGGGTGGAACGCGCCTACCAGGTTCTTGCCTTCGGCGGTGTTGATGCCGGTCTTTCCGCCGACGGCGGCGTCCACCATGCCCAGCAGGCTGGTGGGCATGTGGACGACCTTGATGCCGCGCAGCCAGGTCGCCGCGACGAAGCCGGCAAGGTCGGTCACCGCTCCCCCGCCGACGGCGACGATCGCATCAGAGCGGGTGAAGTCGTTCTGGCCCAGTACCTGCCAGCAGAACGAGGCGACCTCGATGTGCTTGCCCTCTTCGGCGTCGGGGATCTCGGCGGTCAGCGCCGTGAAGCCGGCCGTGCCGAGTTCCTCCCGGACGGCGTCGCCGGTGAGCCGCAGGGCGCGGGGGTGGATGACCAGGACCCGTTTGACCCGCTCCCCCAGCAGCGCCGGCAGGCCGGCGAGCAGCCCGCGGCCCACCACGACGTCGTAGTTGTCCCCCGCTGCGTGGCCGGTGACTTTGATGACGGTAGATTCGGTGCTCACATTTCCACTTTCTTTGTTGCCGCCGGGGCCGCCGCGGTGCCCGCGGCGAAGCGCTCCAGCGCATCTTCAAGACGGTGTGCCAGGTCAGCAACGGAGCCGTCGCGGACGTCGAGGACCAGGTCCGCGAGCCGTTCGTACACCGGCTGCCGGGTGGCAAAGAGGCTTCGCCAGCGTTCCATGGCGTCCCCGGCCAGCAGCGGCCGGCCGGAATTCCGGGCGATCCGTTCGGCCACGGTGCTTGCGTCGCACTCGAGGTAGACAACGGTGCAGCCGGCGAGCAGCTGCTGGGTTCCGGAGTCCAGGACGGCTCCGCCGCCGAGTGAGATGACGGCGCCGGTCCCGGTTGCCTCCTCGACGGCACGGGCGACGGCGCGGGCTTCGAGTTCGCGGAAGGCGCACTCGCCGCGGCTGGCAAAGATGTCCGCGATGGTTCCGTGCTGGTTGACCACTTCGACGTCGGTGTCGATGAAGCGGGCGCCGAGCCGCTGCGCCAACTGCTGGCCGATGGCGGATTTGCCGACGGCCATCGGCCCGATGAGGGCGATCGGCCGCGGCGCGTCACGCCGTGCTTCCCGGGACGGCACTACTGGCCGATCGAGTCCAGGGACGCCGGAATGTTGTCCAGGTAACCCTTGATGTTGCGGGCGGTCTCCGCAACGGAGTCACCGCCAAACTTTTCCGCGACGGCTTCGGCCAGGACCAGGGCCACCATGGCCTCCGCGACGACGCCGGCGGCCGGCACAGCACAGACGTCGGAGCGCTGGTGGTGGGCCTTGGCGGGTTCGCCGGTGGCGACATCGACAGTCTTCAGGGCCCGGGGCACGGTGGCGATGGGCTTCATCGCGGCGCGGACGCGGAGCACGTCGCCGATGCTCATGCCGCCCTCGATGCCGCCGGCGCGGTTCGAGGTGCGGACGATGCGTCCGTCCGCGTCCTTGACGATTTCGTCGTGGGCGGCGGAACCGCGGCGGGCTGCGGTGCGGAAACCGTCGCCCACTTCCACGCCCTTGATCGCCTGGATACCCATCAGGGCTGCGGCCAGGCGGGAGTCGAGGCGGCGGTCCCAGTGCACGTAGCTGCCCAGTCCCGGGGGGAGGCCGTAGGCGAGGACCTCGACGACGCCGCCCAGGGTTTCGCCTTCCTTGTGGGCCGCGTCCACCTCG
>DASSXE010000180.1:0-3100 GCA_035704125.1 Arthrobacter sp. | reverse complement strand
GGCGCACACCGGCAGGTAGCGCATGGCGCCGAGTCTGCGGGAGGAACAGCCCGGTACCGGCTGGGCCGTGGCCGTGATGGCCGCCGCCGCGGCTCCGGCCCGCAGCAGGTCCAGGGAATGCTCCTGGTCTTCGCGGATGATCTCCAACTGGGCCGCGTCGCTTGCCGCCGCAATCCCGGCCAGGGCCCAGGTGTGCAGGGAGTCGCTGTTGATGACCAGCGTCAGGAGAGGCCGGCCGTGGGGCTCTGCCGGCTGCAGTTCCTCGGCCAGGTCGGCGGCCAGCAGCTCCAGCTGCCGGGCAAAACGCACCACCGCCTGTCCCGCCACGGTAAGGGCGGCAGGCCGCGCCCGGGTCAGCACCGGCCGGCCGACGGCTGTCTCCAGCGCCCGGATCCGCTGGCTCACGGCGGAAGCGGTCACGGAGAGGCTGGCCGCCGCGGCATCGAAGCTGCCGTGGGCGATAATCGCGGCCAGGGTGCGGGCCTGTTCCGGCGTCACATCCATCATTAGCCAATCTTATGGGCAGCCAGAAAAATTAACTGGTTTCAACTGCGCCCGGAACCTACCGTTGCAGGGTGATCCTTTCCCTCTTCGGCGGCCTTTCTGCGGGCCTCTCGCTCATCGTCGCCATCGGCGCTCAGAATGTTTTCGTCCTTCGCCAGGGCATCCAGCGCTCGCACGTCGGACTGGTGGTGGCGGTATGCGCGCTGTCGGACCTCCTCCTGATCCTGGTGGGCGTCGCCGGAATCGGTGTGCTCCTGGACCGCGCGCCGGGTGCCCTGGTGGTCATCCGGTGGGCCGGCGCTGCGTTCCTTCTCGGCTACGGGGTGATGGCGGCACGCAGGGCGGTCCGCGGGGAACGGATGGAGCTTGGCGAGGGCCAGCCGGTCCGCCGCAGGCTCGCCGTTCTGGGCGCCTGCCTGGCTTTCACCTGGCTGAATCCGCACGTGTACCTGGACACCGTGCTGCTGCTCGGATCGCTGGCCGCGGCCCAGGGCGACAGCGGACGGTGGTGGTTCGGCGCCGGCGCGGGCCTGGGCAGCATCCTCTGGTTCAGCGCGTTGGGCATCGGCGCCCGGTTCCTCGCCCCCGTCTTCCGGCGGCGCTCGGCGTGGCGGGTGCTCGACGCCGGGATCGCCGTCGTCATGGTGGCCCTGGCGGTGTCCCTGCTGAGGTGAGGCAGCGCCCCGGTGACCGGCGCGTTAGCGGCCGCGTCCGGACCATTCCAGCAGCCGCTCGGCCGGCCACGTGGTGATGATCCGCTCGGGCGGAACGCCGTTGCGTTCCGCCCGTTCGGCCCCGTATTGCAGGAAATCCAGCTGGCCGGGGGCGTGCGCGTCGCTGTCGATGCTGAACAGGCAGCCGGCCTCCAGCGCCAACTGGATCAGTTCATCCGGCGGGTCCTGGCGCTCGGGCCGGGCGTTGATCTCCACGGCGACGTCGTGGTCGGCGCACGCCGCGAAGACCCGCGCCGCGTCGAACTCCGACGGTGGCCGCGTTCCCCGGGACCCGGTCAGCAGCCGGCCGGTGCAGTGGCCCAGCACCCGGGTGTGCGGGTCTTCGATGCCGCCCAGCATCCGCCGGGTCATGGTCCGGCTGTCCGCGCGGAGCTTCGAATGCACGCTCGCAACGACCAGATCCAACCGGTCCAGCAGCTCCGGGCCTTGATCCAGGGTGCCGTCTTCGAGGATGTCCACCTCGATGCCGGCCAGCAGGCGGGTCCGGACGCGGCCGTCGTCCGCCTGCCCGGCCTCGATGCCGGGGAGCAGGCCCAACTGTTCGCCGAGCCGTTCGGCACTGAGGCCGTTGGCGATCTTGAGGTTGGGTGAATGATCGGTCAGGGCCACGTACTCCCGCCCCAGCGTCCGGGCGGCGTCCAGCATCGCCTCGATCGGCGAGCCGCCGTCGGACCAGTTGCTGTGCGTGTGCAGGTCCCCTCGAAGCCGCGCGGCGAGGTCGTGGCCGCCCTCCACCAGCGGCTTCGCCCCGCGTTCCCGGAGCCCGGCGAGGTAGTCGGGGACGCCGCCGTCGACGGCCTGGGCGATCACCTCGAAGGTGCGGTCCCCGATGCCCTTCATCCGCTTCAACCGCCCATCCGCGCGCCGGGCCGCCAGGTCATCGGGGGAGAGGTCCGCAATGGCGGCGGCCGCCTTCCGGAACGCCTGCACCTTGAAGGTCCCGGCGAGCTCGCGCTCGAGCCAGAAGGCGATCTCATTGAGGGCGGCGGTGGCATCCATTCGACCATCATCCACACAGCCCGGCGGCCCTTGTCCAGAGCCTATTCCCGGGTTGTGGAAAGGATTTTGGAGTTTCCGGGAGTTGGCCCTATAGTTTTAGAGGTCCAGTTCGGAGGAACCCGGCGGGCGCAGAAATCACGGCTTCGGCAGGTGGCTTTTGTTCCTGCTATCAAGGCTCAACCGGATGGCGTCCTGGCCCCCATCGTCTAGCGGCCTAGGACACCGCCCTTTCACGGCGGCGGCACGGGTTCGAATCCCGTTGGGGGTACGCAAGGAACTGGTCAGGCCGGCTGAAAAAGTCTGGTAGGCTAGAGTCCTTGAAAAAGTGCGGTAGCGATACGGTGCGAAGCAAGAAACAGCAGGAAATGCAGTAAACATAAGGCCCTGTAGCGCAGTTGGTTAGCGCGCCGCCCTGTCACGGCGGAGGTCGCGGGTTCAAGTCCCGTCAGGGTCGCTCTGATTGCCAGAAGAAATTCCGGCGGTCATGGTGACATGTCACCTAGGCTCTGTAGCTCAGTTGGTAGAGCGTTCGACTGAAAATCGAAAGGTCACCGGATCGACGCCGGTCGGAGCCACCACTGGGAAGCATCAGTTCTAACGAACTGGTGCTTTTCTTCTTTAACCGGCCTGCGGCGCCGGGCGGACCCTCACCCGTTTTGGGGACTCGCCGGGGGCCCGGGCTAAACTCGCACGCTGGGGAAGAACGCCACTGCCACGGCCCGCCCCGCGGAGTCCGGGGCGCAATCTCGACCAGAAGAGTACACGTGAAGAATCTTGTGAATGCCGCCGCCCGCCCGCTGACCCTGACCGCCGTGGTCGCCGCCCTCGCGCTGACCGGATGCTCGGCCCCGGAGGCCGCCGGC
>DASSXE010000092.1:0-7116 GCA_035704125.1 Arthrobacter sp. | reverse complement strand
CCCGTCCAGGACGGCGACGACGACGGACCCGTCCACCGGTTCCAGGGCCCGGTTGACGATGAGCTCGTCCCCGTTGCTGATGCCGGCGCCCTCCATCGAGTCGCCGGACACCCGGACCACGTAGGTGCTGGTGATGTCCTTAATCAGGTGCTCGTTCAAGTCGATGCGGCCGTCGAAGTAGTCCTGTGCCGGGGACGGATAGCCCGCCGCGACGGGAACCGGCGAGATCAGCACCGAGAGAAGGGAAGTGCCCGCGTCTATCACGCGGGGCCCGATAATTACGCCCACAACACACCTTAGTTCGAATATATGTTCGATTAAAAGTGTAAACCCGGGCACCGACAATTGATCCGCGAAGTTCGCGGTCGCCGTCGCCGTCCGGCGGCGCCGGCGTCAGGCCGGATCGATCCAGTAGCGCCGCTTGCCGTTGCGGCTGTCCTCGTAGACGCCGCCATTCTTTTCGATCGTGGCCCGGGACCCGGCGTTGTCCTCGCCGCAGGTCAGCAGCACCCGCTCGATGCCCAGCTCCCGGGCGAGCGGCAGTGCGTCGGCCAGCGCCTGCGCCGCATGGCCGTGGCGCCGGGCGGAGGGCCGGACGCTGTAGCCGATGTGCCCGCCCTCGTTGAGCAGGAAGTCGTTCAGTTCATGCCGGATTCCCAGGGAACCCAGGAAGGTTTCGCCGTCAACGATCCACAGGTAGGTGCAGGTGACATATCCCGGCTTCCGCGGGCTCTCCGGAAGGGCGGCGTCGACGAGCTCTGCCACGAAGCGGCGGAAGGCTGCGGGGTCGCTGAGCTCCGCCAGCGATAAGCCCTCGGCGCCGCCGCCGTCCCGGTGGGCGCCGTGGAACTCGGCCGAACCGTCAAGCCAGCTGGAGTGATAGCGGACGTCGGGAGTGATGAGCCTGGCCATGCCGCGACCCTAGCACCTATGAAGAGGACCTATTCGAAGCGGGACGGGTCCCCCATGCCGCGGCGGACCACCTCGGCGGCGCCGCCGGAGAAGTCGATGACCGTTGTCGGCTCGGCGCCGCAGTCGCCGGAATCGATGACGGCGTCGACCACGTGGTCCAGGCGCTCCTTGATCTCCCAGCCCTGCGTCAGCGGCTCTTCCTCATCCGGCAGCAGGAGCGTGCTGGAGAGCAATGGTTCGCCCAGCTCGGCCAGCAGGGCCTGGACGAACTTGTGGTCCGGGATGCGGACACCCACGGTCTTCTTCTTGGGATGCAGCAGCCGCTTCGGGACTTCCTTGGTGGCCGGCAGGATGAAGGTGTAGCTGCCCGGGGTCACGGCCTTGATGCTCCGGAACACATCGTTGTCGATCTGGACGAACTGGCCCAGCTGCGCAAAGTCCTTGCAGACCAGGGTGAAGTGGTGCTTGTCGTTCAGGTGCCGGATGGTCCGGATCCGGTCCAGCGCCTCCCGGTTGCCCAGCTGCGCGCCCAGGGCGTAGCACGAGTCGGTCGGGTAGGCGATCAGTCCGCCGGACTTGAGCAGATCCACCACCTGGGTGATCGAGCGCGGCTGCGGGTTGTCGGGGTGAACATCGAAGAATCTCGCCATGGCACGAGCTTACGCCCGGCCCTCGCGTGGCGTGGCGGCCCCGCCGAGCCGTCGCTGGGAGCGCTTGTAAACAGACAATTCTGTCTGCTAGGGTCGGGTCTGCTGTAGACAAACCTGTCTATGCACGACGGCGGCTGCCGATGGTTGACCACCAACACCGAAAGCGGGACCCATGGAATCGATGGCGGGAAAGACGCTGCTCGTGACCGGAGGCACCGGGGGCATCGGCAAGGCCACGGCGCAGGCGTTGGCGGCCGCAGGTGCCCGGGTTGCCATCACCGGGCGCGATGCCGGCCGAGCCGCCCAGGCGGCCGCGGACGTACGCGCGTCCGCGTCGGCCTCGGGGTCGGTGGAGGTCTTTATTGCCGACTTGTCCTCGCAGCAGGAAGTCCGCCGCCTCGCTGGCGAGGTGCTCCAAGGCCTGGACCGCATCGACGTGCTGGTCAACAACGTGGGCGGATTCTGGAACACGCGCCGCCTTACCGTGGACGGGCTGGAGTACACCTTCGCCCTCAACCACCTTGCGCCGTTCCTGCTCACCAACCTGCTCCTCGAGCGCCTCAAGGAAAGCGCGCCGGCACGGGTTGTGACCGTCTCGTCCGGGGCTCAGGCCATGGGCCGCATGGATTTCGAGGACCTTCAGGGCGAACGGTCCTACTCGGGACAACGGGCGTACAACCAGTCAAAACTCGCCAATGTGCTGTTCACCCACGGCTTGGCCGCCCGGCTCGCCGGTAGCGGGGTGACCGCCAACGCGCTGCACCCCGGCGTCGTGGCGACCGCTTTTGGCGCCGAGGACCCGGGCCCCCTGCAGGGGTTCCTCACACCGCTGGTCCAGCGGTGGATGAAGACCCCGGAGCAGGGGGCACAGACCTCGGTCTATCTTGCCTCCGCGCCGGAGTTGGACAACGTCACGGGCCAGTACTTTGCCAACTGCAAACCAAAGAAATCATCCAAGCGCAGCTACAGCCGGGCTGACGCCGACCGCCTCTGGCAGATCAGCGCCGGCTTGGTCGGCCTCGAATCAGATACTGAAAGAAGCACAAACCTTCCATGACCTTTCACCGCACCCTCGTCCTTGTTGCCCACCCCGATCTGGAGCGGTCGCGCATCACCGCCCACCTGGCCGATGCGGTCCGCGCTCTCGACGGCGTCACCGTCAGGGAGCTGGCGGCGGACTACCCGGACCGGCGCGTCGACGTCGCCCGTGAACAGGAGATGTTGCGCGGGTACGACACGATCGTGTGGCAGTTCCCGTGGCACTGGTACTCCGTCCCCGGTGTACTCAAGGAGTGGATGGACCAGGTGCTGACCTATGGCTTCGCGTACGGCGCCGGCGGGGATGCCCTGCACGGCAAACGTCTGCAGCTGGTGCTCTCCACCGGCGGTCCGGAAGCCGCCTACACCGCCGCCGGCCACAACCGCTTCACCATGGCCGAGCTGCTGCGCCCGCTGGAGGCCACCGCGCACCTGTGCGGCCTGGAGTTCGCGGAACCGCTGGTCCTGCACGGCGCGCCGCGGGCGACGGCGGAAGACCTCGCCGCCCACGCGGCGCGGTACCGGGAGCTGCTCTCGGCGGTGCCGGCCGTCACCCGCTGACGCGGCGTCCGGCGCCGGCCCGGGCACGGCGGGGGACTCTCCCGGGCCCGGACTGGCTGTGTCGCGTTGCACTCCGGCGCGGATCGGTGCTACCCCTTGAGGGACAGCCGAACGATGAAAGCATCGACGAAGAGGAGTAGCACATGACATTGCCCCGGGATGAAGACAGCTCGTTGCGGCACTGGAGCGCCCGCCTGATCCAGGCCCTGCAGATCCTCGATCTGGAGGTCGACCACGAGAAGCTCGTCGAGGTTGCGGACGAGTCGGTCAAGGCCGTGGGACCGCACGCGGACGCCATCAGCGCCTTCATTGTCGGCTTCGCCGCCGGGACCGCCTCCACGAACGGCCGCAAGAGCACCGACGAAGCGGTGACCGCCGCCGCGAACAAGGTCATCGAGCTGTGCGAGCACGGCGAGGCCGGCGGCCCGGATGAAGAAGGCTGGGCCAAGCGCGCCCAGTAGCCGTCCCCGCAGAATCCAAACAGGCCGCGTCCACGAAAGGGACGCGGCCTGTTTGCATGCGGCCGGGAATCAGGCCTTGACCGTCACTCCGGGCGCGGCGTGCAGCCGGGCGGGGCTGTCCGGCTGCTGGTCAACACTGGCCTCAAGCCGGACGATGACCGCCTTGGAGATCGGTGTGTTGCTTCCCTCGGCCGTGTGGTTCAGCGGCACCAGCACGTTGGCTTCCGGGTAGTAGGCCGCGGCGCAGCCGCGCGCCGTGGGGTAGGAGACCACCCGGAACTTGCGCAGCACGCGCTCCGCGCCATCGTTGTACTCGCCGTGAATGTCCACGAAGAGTCCGTCAGCCAGGCCCAGCTCTTCGATGTCCTCCGGGTTGACGAACACCACGTGCCGGCCCTTCTTGATGCCGCGGTACCGGTCGTTGTGGCCGTAGATAGTGGTGTTGAACTGGTCGTGCGAGCGCATGCTCTGCAGGATCAACGTCCCCTCCGGCCGCTCCACGTGTTCGAGCTCGTTGACGGTCAGCACCGCCTTGCCGGTCGGCGTCGCGAAAGTCCGGGAGTCCCGGGGGCCGTTCTCCAGGATGAAACCGCCTTCCTGGCGGATCCGCTCGTTGTAGTCCTCGCAACCGCCCACCACGCGGGAGATGTGGTCCCGGATCAGGTCGTAGTTCTTTTCGAACCCGTCCCAGTCGGCCTTGATCCGGTCGCCTACGAGTGCCTTGCCGAGCCGGGCGAGGATTGCCGGTTCGGAGAGCAGGTGGTGGGACACGGGCTCCACGCTGCCCCAGGAGGGGTGCACGGCACAGACGGTGTCCTCGACGGAGACGAACTGCTCCCCGGACTCCTGGATGTCGATCTCCGTCCGTCCCATCGTCGGCAGGATCAGAGCTTCCGCGCCCGTCACCACGTGCGAACGGTTGAGCTTGGTGGACACCTGGACGGTCAGATCGGTCCCCGCCATCGCGGCCTCGGCGGCGTTGGTGTCCGAGACGGCGGCGACGAAATTGCCGCCGACGGCCATGAAGACCTTGATCTTGCCGTCTCGCATCATGTTGATGGTCTCGACAGCGTCCACGCCGTGGTCGCGGGGCGGTTCAAAGTCGAATTCCTCGCCGAGGGCTTCCATGAAGGACTGCGGCATCTGCTCCCAGATGCCCATGGTGCGGTCGCCCTGCACGTTGCTGTGCCCGCGGATCGGCGAGGCACCCGCTCCGGGCTTGCCGATGTTGCCGCGCAGCAGCAGCAGGTTGATGATCTCCTTGATGGTTGCCACGCCCTTCTTCTGCTGCGTGACCCCCATCGCCCAGGTGATGATGACCTTCTCGGCTTTCAGGTACCGGGCGGCGAGCTCGTCGATCTCCTCGGTCCGCAGGCCGGTCGCCTCCAGGACGGCGTCCTCATCCAGCAGGGCCAGATGCTCCTTGAGTTCGTCGAGGCCCTCGCAGTGTTCGGCGAGGAAGGCGTGGTCCAGCACGGTGCCGGGGTTCCGGGCCTCAGCGTCGAGAACGCGCTTGGAGACCGCCTGCAACAGGGCCATGTCCCCGCCGATCCGGATGTGCATGAACTGGTCGGCGATCGCCGTGCCTCGGCCGACGACGCCCCGGACCTTCTGGGGATTCTTGTACCGGTGCAGCCCGGCCTCCGGCAGCGGGTTGACCGCCACGATCTCGCCGCCGTTTTCCTTACAATTTTCCAGCTCCGTGAGCATCCGGGGGTGGTTCGTGCCCGGGTTTTGGCCCATGATGATGATCAGGTCTGCGTTGGCGAAGTCGTCGAACGTGACTGTGGCCTTGCCGATGCCGATGGTCTGTCCCATGCCCCAGCCGGAGGACTCGTGGCACATGTTGGAGCAGTCCGGAAGATTGTTGGTGCCGTAGCCGCGCACCAGCAGCTGGTACAGGAAGGCGGCCTCGTTGGAGGTGCGCCCGCTGGTGTAGAAGGACGCCTCGTCGGGGGAGGCCAGGCCCTGCAGCTTGTCCGTGACGATCCTGATCGCCTCGTCCCAGCCGACCGGCTTGTAGTGGTCCTCGCCGGCAGGCTTGTAGACCGGCTCGGTGAGCCGCCCCTGCATGCCGAGCCAGTAATCGGAGTGGTCGCGCAGTTCGCTGACCGAGTGCTCGGCCCAGAACGACGACGGGATCACCACGGGCGTCGCCTCCCACGTCACCGCCTTGGCGCCGTTCTCGCAGAATTCGAAAGCCTTGCGGTGGTGCGGATCCGGCCAGGCACAGCTGGGGCAGTCGAAGCCGTCCTTCTGGTTCATCTTCAGGACCGTCTTGCGGGTCCGGTTGGGGCCCATCTGCTTGATGGCCGGTTCCATGGAGTGGTAGACGCCCGGGACGCCGGCGGCCCAATGCTTCGGTCCCTTGCCGACCTCCAGGTCCAATTCGTTCGGTTCCTGAACCTCAGGTGTCTTACGAGTCACGACAACTTCCCTTCTGCAGATGCCACCGGAAGCCCGGCGGCCGGCACAACTCCTTCTAGGCACCCTACCCGCCCACCCATGACCGGACTACCAGCCTGACCGGAGCGCCGCAAGGAATCGACGCCGCCGGACGGAGGTATGGTCAGTCCTCCCGGCCGGAGGCCAACCGGGCCTGGATTTCCCGGCGCAGCACCTTGCCGATCAGCGAGCGCGGAAGTTCGGCCATGACGACCACGCGCCGGGGGACCTTGTACGCGGCCAGGTGCTCCCTCGCGAAGTCCCGGAGGGCGTCCGTGTCCACCTCCTGGCCGGGAACGGGCACGACGGCGGCCACCACGTCTTCGCCGCCGCCGGGTCGGGGCAGACCCACCACCGAAATCTCGGCGACGCCGGGGAATTCGGCGAGGACGTCCTCCACCTCGGTGGGGGAGACGTTGAACCCTCCGGTGATGATCAGTTCCTTGATCCGGTCCCGGATCGTGACGAAGTAGTCCTTGTCCACGGAGACGATGTCGCCGGTCCGGAACCAGCCGCCCTCCAGCAGGGCCTCCTCGGTCTCCTGCGGTCGCTTCCAGTAACCGGCGAAGACCTGCGGCCCGCGGATCAGTAGCTCGCCCTCCTCACCCGGCGGACGGTTGAGGTCCAGGTTGCGGGGATCAACCACACGGATATCGGTCAGCGGGAACGGCACGCCCACCGTGCCAGGTTTCCGGCTGGGTCCGAACGGGTTGCCCACGGCGATCGGCGAGGTCTCGGTCAGTCCATAGCCTTCGATCAGGTATCCGCCGGTCGCCTTCTCCCAGGTCTCCACGGTGGAAACCGGCAGGTTCATGGCCCCCGAGATGGAGTAGCGGATGCCCTTGAGGCTGACGCCCCGCCGGGCAGCCTCGGCCGCGAGCCGGTCATAGATCGGCGGGACGGCGGGAAGGAAGGTTGCCGGTGACTTCCGGTGCGCCTTCAGCACCAGGTCGACGTCGAACTTGGGGAACAGCACCAGCCGCGCCCCGATGCTCAGGGCAAAGGTCATGCAGAGCGTCAGGCCGTAGGCGTGGAACATCGGCAGCACG
>DASSXE010000053.1:0-11014 GCA_035704125.1 Arthrobacter sp. | reverse complement strand
GGACAGGATCGGCGACCAGGCGTTGTCCACGTCGGCCGCCATCGTCTCGGGAGAAGCCCGGGGCGTACCGACGGCCGTTTTTCCCGCCGCAGGTACAGGCGCCGTCATCTCAGGATTGTCCAATCTGTTTGGGGCTGGTTGGGGCCCGCGTTTGGCCTGAAAGGCAGTCAGGGGCACGCCGCGCAGAGGAAAAATCCGACGGCCGCGTACTCGAAATCCTAGCACCGGGCCCCTCATCCGCGGCGGAACGGTAGGCTGGGCGCGTGCCTATATCTAATGAACGCATCGTGTGGATCGACTGCGAAATGACCGGCCTGGACACCAAGAATGACGCCCTCATCGAGGTGGCCGCCCTGGTGACGGACTCGGAACTGAATATCCTCGGCGACGGCGTCGACGTTGTGATCAAACCGGACGACGCCGCGCTGGCCCAGATGAACGACTTTGTGCGCGATATGCACACCCGGTCGGGGCTGCTGGCTGAACTCCCGCATGGCAAGACCATGGCCGAAGCCCAGGAACTGGTGCTGGCCTACATCAAGAAGTGGGTCCCGGACCCGAAGAAGGCCCCGTTGGGCGGCAACTCGGTCGGCACCGACCGGGTTTTCCTGGTCCGGGACATGCCGGAACTCGTCGAGCACCTGCACTACCGCGTCATCGATGTCAGCACCATCAAGGAACTCTCCCGCCGCTGGTACGCGCGGGCGTACTTCCAGTCCCCCGCCAAGCTCGGCGGCCACCGTGCCCTCGGCGACATCAAGGATTCCATCGACGAGCTGCGGTACTACCGGGAAGCGGTGTTCGTCCCGGCGCCGGGCCCGGACAGCGCGACTGCGCAGCGGATCGCCAAGACGGTCATGGCCACGGCCGGCGGCGCCGCGGAGCCGTCCGAGGACTCGCCCGCGGAAGTCCGCGCCGAGTAATCTGCGCCACGTTTTCGGATTTTTTCAGTGATTTCCGGGAAAGTGGCAAAAGCACCCCCGAAGAACAGGTAAGCTATTTGTCGTTGCCTTTCCAACCCGCAGGTTTACCGGCGGGAACGAACGGCACATGGTGGGCGTAGCTCAGTTGGCAGAGCGCCTGGTTGTGGTCCAGGAGGTCGCGGGTTCAACCCCCGTCGCTCACCCTCACCGAGGACGGCACGATTTGTCCGACCTTGCCAAAGGCCGCACCGGATTTCCGGTGCGGCCTTTGCTGTTTGTCCCCATAGCGCATGGAAGGAACCGCGATGAAGCGCCAGCTCTTCGAAGAAGACCACGAGATGTTCCGTGAGATGGCAGCGGAGTTCAACGTCCGCGCGGTGGCCCCCCGCTACGCGGAGTGGGACCAGGAGCACATGATGCCGCGCGAGCTGTGGACTGCCGCCGGCGAGCAGGGCCTGCTGGGCCTGGCCGTCCCGGAGGAATTCGGCGGCATGGGCATGACCGACTACCGTTTCCGCGCCGTGCTGGACGAGGAATTCGCCAAAAGCAACCACCTCGCGGTCGGCCTCGCCTTCCACCTGCACGACGACATGGTGCTCCCCCACCTGCTGGCCTACGGCTCGGATGACCTCAAGGGCCGCTGGCTGCCCGGCATGGTCTCCGGCGAGACGGTCACCTCCGTGGCCTGGACCGAACCCGGCGCCGGGTCCGACCTGCGCGGCATCCGCACGAAGGCCGTGCGCGACGGCGACGACTGGTTGGTCACCGGCCAGAAGACGTTCATCGGCAACGGCATCTCCGGCGATGCCGCGCTGGTGCTTGCCCGTACCGACGGCGGCGCCGGCCGGGGCCGCAGCGACTCCTTCTCACTCTTCATGGTCCGCAAGGGCGAGGGCTACGCCACCGGCAAGCAATTGGACAAGATGGGCCTGAAGGCCTCCGACACAGCGGAACTGTTTTTCGACAACGTCCGGGTGCCGCACGCGGACCTCGTCGGGGAGGTGGGCAAGGGCCTCCAGTATTGTGCCGAGCAGCTCCCGCAGGGACGGCTCGCCATCGCCGTGGCCAGTTCCGCCGTCGCCCGCGCGGTCTACGACACCACGGTGGGCTACACGAAGGAGCGCAACGCGTTCGGCGAGCGGATCATCGACTTCCAGAACAGCCGCTTTGAACTCGCTGATATCCTCACCGAGGTTGAGGTTACCGAGGGATACGTGGACCGGGCGATCGCGGCCTTCAACGCCGGTGAACTGGACGCATCCTCGGCGGCGCGGACCAAGCTTTGGGCCTCCGAACGCGCCAAATCCATCACGGACCGCTGCCTGCAGCTGCACGGCGGGTACGGCTACATCATGGAGTACCCGGTGGCCCAGGCCTACCTGGCCGCCCGGCTGCTCACCATCTTCGGCGGCACCAACGAGATCATGCGCGACGTCATCGGCCGCACCATCGCCGGCTGATCCGCCGCACCCAGTCACCCGCAGCTAAGGAACCAGCCCATATGACAGTCCTTCCCATCACGATCTGGGGCGAACCCGTATTGCACCGCCGGGCCGCCGAGGTTGACGTTTTCGACGACGACCTGCGCACCCTGATCGCGGACATGTTCGAAACCAACGACGCCGCCAACGGCGTCGGGCTGGCGGCGCCGCAGGTCGGGGTGGGCAAGCGCCTGTTCGTCTACAAGTACGCCAACGACGACGGCGCCCCGCCGTCCGGCGTCGTGGTCAACCCCGTCCTGACCCTCTCCAAGGTCTCCGGGGCCCTGCCGGACCCGGATGAGGAAGAGGAGGGCTGCCTGTCGTTCCCCGGCGGCCAGTATCCGCTCAAGCGGGCCGAGTGGGCGCGGGTGCAGGGCTTCGACGGCAACGGCGAACCCCTCGAGTTTGAAGCGACCGGCTGGTTTGCCCGCGTCATCCAGCACGAGTTCGACCACCTGGACGGCAAGCTGTACATCAACCGGCTGATCGACCGTTACGCCCGCAAGGCCACGAAGCAGGCAAAGAAGAACGGCTGGGGCGTTCCAGGGCTGACCTGGATGCCCGGCGTGGACCCGGACCCCTTCGGCCACTGACGGCCCGGGCTACGCCTGCCTCATCCCGTGCAGCCGGGCGGCATGATCAGGAACGTAGCGGAACAACTCCCGCGGCGGACGCTTGTAATTGACGGCGTGCGGTCGCTCAGGCAAAGTCACCGGCTCCGTCCGGACTTCCGTGTAGTCGATGCCGGCGAGCAGGTGCGCGATCATGTTGATCCGGGCCCGGCGTTTGTCCTCAGCCTCCACCACAAACCACGGTGCTTCGGCGGTGTCCGTCTGCATGAACATGTCATCCTTTGCCCGGGAGTATTCCTCCCATCGGAGGATCGCTTCCCGGTCCATCGGGGATAGTTTCCATTGCCTCAGCGGGTCCTCCAGCCGCGACTTGAAGCGCCGCTCCTGTTCTGCGTGGCTGATCGAGAACCAGTACTTGAACAACAGGATGCCGTCCTGGACCAGCAGGCGCTCGAAGACGGGGCACTGGGCCATGAAGCGCTTGTGTTCGGCAGGCGTGCAGAACCCCATGACCCGTTCGACGCCGGCGCGGTTGTACCAGGACCGGTCCATCAGGACAATCTCCCCCGCGGCTGGCAGATGCTCCACGTAGCGCTGGAAATACCACTCACCGCGCTCCCTTTCCGTCGGCGCCGGCAATGCCACAATGCGGGCCACGCGGGGGTTCAGGTACTCGGTGACGCGTTTGATGGCGCTGCCCTTGCCGGCCGCATCGCGTCCCTCGAAAATCACCAGCACCCGGGTGCCGGTGCTGCGGACCCATTCCTGCAAGGCGACAAGCTCCCCCTGAAGCCTGGCGAGCTCGGTCTCGTAGATGGCGAGCGGCAGCCGCGCGGCCTTCCCCGCGGAGGCACCCGGCGCTGCCGTCTTCTGCGTCCGGGCCTTACCGGCGCCACGCGCGTGATCTGCCATAGCTTCCGTTCCATCCATGGCGGTGGGATTTCCTGTGCCGTACCGCCCACGTGCGCCATATCTCGCCCAGTTTCGCGAGGTCCTGCCCTGGCGGCCAGAGGCTTCAGACCCGTAGACGGCTGCCCCTATGCTTGGGCTCATGGAAGCTTCCGCATCCGGGTCGTTGCCCATCCTCACGGTGACCGTGAACCCGGCCCTGGACATCAGCACCACCACCGAACATATTTCCAGCGGACACAAGCTCCGGTGCGGCCCCAGCCGGCTCGACCCGGGCGGCGGCGGCGTCAACGTTGCCCGGGTGGTGCAGCGCCTCGGCGGCCGGCCCCTCGCCGTTTACACCGCCGGCGGCCCGACGGGTGAGGCGTACCGCAGGCTGGTCGAGGCCGAACGGCTGCCCGCGCTGGTGGTCCCCATCCAGGGCAGCACCCGGCAGGATTTCACGGTGGACGAAACCTCCACCGGCGAACAGTTCCGTTTTGTGTTGCAGGGTCCGGAACTGAGCGAATCGGAGTGGCGGCTGTGCCTGGCTCTGGTAGCGGACTCCATCCAGCCGGGCGGATACGTGGTGGCCAGCGGCAGCCTTCCGCCCGGGGTCCCCGAGGACTTCTACGCCCGGATTGCCAGGCTCTCGCGCGAACAGGGCGCGCGCTGCGTGGTGGACGCCTCCGGTCCGGCCCTCGCCGCGGCCCTGGCCGAGGGGGTGTTCCTGATCAAGCCGAGCCGGCGGGAACTGGGCCTGCACTTCGGCACCACGCTGGACAGCGAGCAGAGCGAACTCGAAGCGGCGGCGGCGCTGGTGGCCGACGGTTCGGCCGAGCACGTCGCACTGACCCTCGGCAGTGAAGGGGCCGTGCTTGCCTCGGCGGACGGAACCCTGCGACTGGCGGTGCCGCGCGTCGAGGTGCAGAGCACGGTCGGCGCCGGTGACAGCTTCCTGGCCGCGTTTGTGCTGCGTCTCGCGCAGGGCCGCGGCGTGGGCGACGCCTTCCGCTCGGCGGTCGCCGCCGGGAGCGCGACCGTGACCACGAAGGCCACTGAACTGTGCCACCGGGAAGACGTCGAGCGGCTGGAGGCGGAGCTCGCCGCGCAGGCCTTCGGGGTGTCTGCGTAAACGACCGCGTACTGGCATGATGGGCGGCATGGGGGAACACCGGGCACTGCCGCGAGCAAAAAAGCCGCAGCGCAGCTTCAAGGAACCGTCCAGCCGCTGGGTCTCGCTCGCGGTGTGGGCTGGAAGCGCCGTGGCGGTCGGCTGGCTTGTGCTGGCGGGAAGACCCGGGGCGGCAACGGCGGCGGCCCCTTGGCTCGCGGCACTGGCGCTCCTGGTGTACCTGACCCAGTGGCTGCCCCGGCTGGTCGTGGAGGACGGCGGCTTTGACGTCGAGAACGGCCTGCGCCGGCACTGGATCCCGTTTTCCAGCATCGAGGACTTGGAGGTCCGCCGTTCGGTGGTCATCAGGGCCGCCGGCCGGAAGTTCGTGAGCTGGGGCGCCCCCACACCGCAAAGCGCTTTTGCCGCCGGATTCGAACAGGCCCGCGATTGGAAGCAGCGTCCCTACGGGATGCTGCCGGGCAACGAGCGGATGGGCCAGTCCCAGCCCGCTCCAGGCCGCGACGCAATCGTCGCCGTCTGGCAGGAGGCCCGGCAGGCGGACGGGAACGGGGCCGCTGCCTGGCGCCCGGCCGATCCCGCGGTCGTTTCCACATGGAACTTCCCGATGGTGGTCCTGGGATTGCTTGTCGCCGGCTGGTGCCTGGTCTCGGTGCTCGTGTGAGGTCCGGGAGTACAGGTCACCTGATGGCCTGCTGGTCGGGGCAGGCGCCCAGCACCCGCCTCATGGCGTCCTTCTCTGCCGCGGACACCCACAGGTTGTAGGCGGCCTTGACGGAGATCTGCCGGGCGACGTAGTGGCAGCGGAAGGCCTTGTTCGGCGGCAGCCACGTGGCGGCGTCGGAAGCGCTCTTGTCCTGGTTGGCGGGGCCGTCCACGGCCACCAGATTCAGGGGATCGTTGGCCAAATGCTGGCGCTGCACGGCGGTCAACTGTTGGGCGCCCTTTTGCCAGGCATCCCCCAGTGCCACGACGTGGTCGATCTGGACGCTTTTGCTCGACTCCGCGCCGCGCTGGAACTCGATGGGCCGCCCGGTGTACGGCTCCCGGAAGGAACCCGAGCCGATCCGGCAGCGTGAGCCCTCCGTGAACCGTGCGTCGGCCAGGTCGCGCCGGAGGATGTCGTTGCGGGTGTCACAGCCGTTACGGTCGACGTCGAGCCAGGCCTGGCCGACGGCGCTGCGGTCTTAGTTGTTGCCGGGCGCCCGGCCCTTGACCGGCAGCGCCTCAAGCAGATCGGCGGCGCGGCCGGCCGGCACCACCCGCACAGGCGCGACCGGCTTCATCCAGTCCGCCAGCACCGGGGCATCGCTGGGGCCATCGGGCACCGGGTCCGAGAGGGCAAACTGCCCTGCGGTGAAGAACCAGGCCAGCGCGGTGACGGTCGTCAGTGCCACGCCGGCCAGCAGGATCCACGTCTGGCGGGACCGCCGTCGTGCACGCCGGTACTCATGCCATGTGAGGGTCACGATCATCCCCCGGCACGGGCTGGGCCTGCATCACGTCCCCAGCCTAGGCCGGGTCCACGCGGAATCCGCCGTTATCCACAGTGTGCAGGACGGGTCCGGCAAGACCCCGGCAGCTACTGCTCCCGGGTAACCCGGCGGAGGTCCTCCTCGGCGAGGTTCAGCAGCGCTTCCAGCTGGCTGACCCGGGCGTCATCAATTTCACCGGCCTCACGTTTGGCCCGGGCGTCGTCGAGGAGCCGCTTGGCCTCCTTGGCGTTCCGTCGGGCCACGTCGAGGGCGTGTTCCAGGGTGGTTTCGTGTTCCAGGGCCGGGTTCTGTTCCATGGCTCCATTGTGGTTCCCTTTCCCGGCCGTTTCCAGAGAAGCGGCCGGGAAAGGCCTTGGCGCGGTGCTCAGCCGACCTCTACCGGCAGTCCGGCCGCCTCCAGGGTGGCGGCGGCGTCTTTGGCAGGGAACGACGGCGGGTTGACACCGGCCATTTCCTCCATCACGCGGACCACCTGGCAGCTGTAGCCGAACTCGTTGTCGTACCAGACGTACAGGACGAGGTTCTTGTCGTTGGAGATGGTGGCAAGTCCGTCGACGATGCCGGCACGGCGGGAGCCGACGAAGTCGGTGGAGACGACCTCCGGGGAATCGATGTAGTCGATCTGCTTGCGCAGCTCCGAGTGCAGCGACATTTCGCGCAGGTAGTCGTTGACCTCATCCTTGGTGGTGCCGTTTTCCAGGCTCAGGTTCAGGATGGCCAGCGAGACGTCCGGGGTGGGGACCCGGATGGAACTGCCGGTGAGCTTGCCGAGCAGTTCGGGCAGCGCCTTCGCTACGGCCTTGGCGGCGCCGGTCTCGGTGATCACCATGTTCAGCGCGGCGGACCGTCCGCGGCGGTCGCCCTTGTGGAAGTTGTCGATCAGGTTCTGGTCGTTGGTGAACGAGTGGACCGTTTCGACGTGGCCGTGAACGACGCCGTAGCGGTCGTTGATCGCCTTCAGCACCGGGGTGATGGCGTTGGTGGTGCAGGACGCCGCGGAGACGATCGTGTCCGAGTCGGTGATCGTGCCGTGGTTGATGCCGTGCACGATGTTTTTCAACTCGCCCTTGCCCGGGGCGGTCAGCAGGACCCGGGCGGCGCCCTTGCTCTGCAGGTGCTGGGACAGGCCCTCGGCATCGCGCCAGCGGCCGGTGTTGTCGACGACCAGCGCGTCGTGGATGCCGTAGGCGGTGTAGTCGACCGTGGCAGGGTTGTCCGAGTAGATGACCTGGATCTGGACGCCGTTGGCGGTGATCGTGTCGTTCTCAAGGTCCACCTTGATGGTGCCTTCGAACGAGCCGTGCACCGAGTCGCGGCGGAGCAGGCTCGCCCGCTTGGCCAGGTCGTTGTCCGAGCCGCGGCGCACCACGATCGCGCGCAGCCGCAGGCCGTGGCCGCCGCCCGCCTTTTCGATCAGCAGGCGGGCCAGGAGGCGGCCGATGCGGCCAAAGCCGTAGAGGACGACGTCGGTGCTGGTGCGGTCATCCCCGCCGCGCTTACCGACGACGTCGGCGAGTTCTTCGCGGAGGAACTCGTCGAGGCTGGCCCCGTTGCCCTCCACACGGTACTTCTCGGTCAGCCGGGCAATGTCGATGGCGGCGGCGCCGAGTTCGAGCTTGGTGAGCGCGTCCAGCAGCGGAGCGGTCTCCTCGAGCCGAAGTTCTTCCTTGCTCATCCTGCGGGCGAAGCGGTGAGCCTTAAGGATGTTCATGGTGGACTTGTTGATCAGGCTCCGGCCGTGAATGGACGTCACCACGTTGTTCTCGCGGTACAGCCGGCCGATCACCGGAATCATGGCCTCGGCGAGTGCCTCCCGGCCCATCCACGTATCAAGACAAGAATCTGACGTCTGGCTCACAGAACTACCTTCCTAAAATCCACCGCATACGTCGTCGTGTGCGGAAGTCGGCCGCCGGCGGGTCTCCGGAACCTGGTCGCGGCGGGGATTCGGTCCACCCCGCGCGAGGGCATGAGCGCAAAGAAAAAACCACCGGCTGCGAACGCAGGCCCGATGGCAGAACTTCTACGTTCGCCCTCCATTCTAGGCCGCGCCCCGCACCCCTACCGGCCGGTAGGGGGTGAAATCACTCACACCGGATAGCCGCGGAATCATACCGGCGCTGCCCTAGGATTGCGGGATGGGACTCATCGTTGCACTACTTGTCATCTGGCTCATCCTGTCCATCCTGGGCTTCGTCGTGAAGGGCCTGCTGTGGCTGGCCATCATCGGCCTGGTCCTCCTGGTCGCCACCGCCGTGTGGGGCTGGGTGAAGCGCAAGGCCAAGGCCTGATCTGCTTCCAACCTCAACGGCAGGAGGCCCGGCACCGAAAGGTGCCGGGCCTCCTGTTTAAGCATGAAGTCGTGGGATGGGTTGACCGATACGCCGGGTTCTGTGTTCCCGTGCCGTCGCCGGTTCGGGAGTAGCGGCCATCCATCTACGAACGCCGTTGCCGACGCCCTCCAGCAGCCTACCCGGACACTCGGGCGGGCAGCCCTCAAACGTGTCCTGTCTGGCCTTGCTCCGGGTGGGGTTTACCTAGCCTTCCCGGTCACCCGGGAAGCTGGTGGTCTCTTACACCACCGTTTCACCCTTACCTGGCCGTGGGACCGTGCGGACACCGTCCCGCTCCAGGCGGTCTATTCTCTGTGGCACTGGCCTGCGGGTTACCCCGAGTGGGCGTTACCCACCACCCTGCCCTGCGGAGCCCGGACGTTCCTCGAGCCACTTGCGTGACGCGCGGCCGCCTGGTCAACCCATCCGTTGATCATTCTACGGTCTTCCCCGGCCGGGTCCTTCGCCCCGGCGCCTTTTGCCGCCGCCGGTGGGAGAATTGAAGCAGGCACCCCTCCTAATCAAGGAAGCGATCCGGATGGATTTCACCGCCGTCGTCATCTGGCTGCTGATCGCGGCCCTCCTGCTCATCGTGGCCCGGATGTCGATCCGGATTGTGCGCCAGTACGAGCAGGGCGTCCTGTTCCGGCTGGGCCGGGTGATCGGGATCCGGATGCCCGGGCTGCGGTTCATCGTCCCGGTCATCGACAGGCTCCAGCTGGTCAGCCTGCGGATCGTGACCATGCCGATCCAGTCGCAGGGCATCATCACCCAGGACAACGTCAGCGTCGACATCTCGGCGGTGGCCTACTACCGGGTGGTCGACGCGGTGAAGTCGGTGGTGGCGATTGAGAACGTGGCCGCAGCGATCAACCAGATCGCGCAGACAACCTTGCGGAAGGTGGTCGGCCGGCACAGCCTGGACCAAACCCTGTCCGAGACGGAGCACATCAACAGCGACATCCGCGAAATCCTGGATGCCCTCACCCTGGAATGGGGCGTGGAGGTGACGCTGGTGGAGCTCAAGGACATCCAGCTGCCCGAAAGCATGAAGCGTGCGATGGCCCGCCAGGCCGAGGCCGAGCGGGAGAAGCGGGCCAAGATCATCGCCGCGGAGGGCGAATCGATTGCCGCGGCTGCCCTTGGGGAAGCCTCCGACATGATGATGGCGCACCCGCTGGCGCTGCAGCTGCGGAACCTGCAGTCGCTGGTCGAAATCGCAGTGGACAAGAATTCGACGGTCGTATTCCCGGCGCCGCTGATGAGCACCATCGGCGAGCTGTCGGCGTTCCTGGCCCGGGAGACCCAGGCGGCCACCGCGGCAACCGCGGCCGCCCAGCAGGGTGCCGGTGTTCCCGCCGCGCTGCCGCCCGTCCACGCAGCGGTGGCCGCGCCCGTTGCTGCCCCGCCGTCGAAAGTTGCGTGACCCGCGCCGGTAGGATCGTACGGTGCTGATTCTGTTGCCGCCCTCCGAGGGTAAAACCCCCGCATCCGGCGGCGACGCCGTCAACCCGGAGGCGCTCAGCTTCCCCGCCCTCAATGCCTACCGCGCGAAGGTCCTCGAGGCCCTCGGCACCGTCAGCGCGCACGAGGATGCTCTGGCGTTGCTTGGCGTCGGCGCTTCGCTGGCGGCCGACGTCGAACGCAACACCCGGTTGCATGACGAACCCGCCGCCCCCGCCCACCAGGTGTACTCGGGCGTCCTCTACGATGCCCTGGACTACCGGTCCCTGACCGCGACGCAACGGCGCAAGGCAGACCAGAGCGTGCTGGTGATTTCGGCGCTCTGGGGAGCCATCCGGTTTGCCGACCACGTGCCGGCGTACCGGCTTTCGATGGGCACAGCACTCCCCGACGTCGGACGCCTCGCCTCCTTCTGGAAACCGCAGCTCACGGCGGCACTGGCCGGGTTGACGGCCGGAGAGCTACTGGTGGACTGCCGCTCCAGCACTTACGCCGCGGCCTGGGCCCCGCCGCCGGATCAAACCGTAGCCGTGAACGTGTTCACGGAGGTCGACGGGGTCCGGAAGGTGGTCAGCCACTTCGCCAAGCACACCCGCGGAGAGCTGGCCCGGCATCTGCTGTCCCGGCGCGGCAAGACCCCGCAGACCCCGGCCCAGCTCCTAAAGGCCGCTGCGGAGAAATGGCCCGCGGAATTGGTTGACGGCACGGCCCGCAAACCGCAC
>DASSXE010000528.1:0-4031 GCA_035704125.1 Arthrobacter sp. | reverse complement strand
CGCTGATCAGGACGCAGCTGACGGCCGGGCCGCTGGCCAGCAGCCGCGGGCTGGACGTCGCGGTGCTGGCCGGCCTGCGGGAGATCGAGGCCGGGGCGCTGGAAAAGCTCACGGACCGCGAATCGCACCTGCGCTACCTGGGAACCGTGTTCCGCTGGGCGGCGGGCGAGCTTGACCGGCGGATGCCCTCCGGCCCCAGTGGCCATGACTTTTTCGAACGCTTCGACGACGCGATCAGCCGGATCGCGACGGCGGCCGTATCACCCGGTACCGGGTCCGCAGGCGCCGGGCCGTCCGGTGCCACGGTCGCCGTCGTCAGCCACGGCGCGGCGATCCGCGTCGGGACGGCCCGGCGCGCGGCCGACGTCGACGCCGGGTTCGCGGCCCGGCACGTCCTGGCCAACACCGGAATCGTGGCCCTGGAAGGGGACCCCGACGCCGGCTGGCGGTTGATCCACTGGGACGGCAGCCCGGTTGGCGGGCTGGCCCTGGCCGACCCGACGGCGGAGGACCCCGCCGGCAGCCCCGCCTGACCGAGTTCTCCCAGCCCTTACCTCCAGGAAACACCGTGGAAACCGCCGCTTCCTAGCCTTGGACTGCATAACCCTTCGGTGAAACGAGGCAGCGATGCAAACCAACCCGCGGCTCCACCTCCGGCAGGTCCCCTGGGCAAACCCGGTGGGGGCCGACCTTCGGGCAGCCCAGCAGGCGGAACTGGACGCCCGCTTCGGCCACGGCCAGCACGAGCCCGGCCCGGTCCCGTCCGAATCAGACTCGGCCGTTTTCCTGCTGGCCTACGACAAGGGCTCCGGCCAGCCGGTGGGCTGCGGCGGCCTGCGGCTGCTGGACCCGGTCACGGCCGAAATCAAGCGGCTCTACGTCCTGCCCTACACGCGCGGCTCTGGCGTGGCCAGCTCCATCCTGGCGGCACTGGAGGCGCACGCGCATGCCCTGGGCATCACCACCCTTACGGCGGAGGCAGGATCGGTCCAGGCGGACGGCCGTCAGTTCTACACGAACTCCGGCTTCGCACCGGTGGCCAACTTCGGGCCCTACATCGGAGTCGCGCACTCGTTCTGCTACTCGAAGGCCATCGACTCCCACAGCGCAGCGCACACCGCCATGGCCTGAGCGAGGTGTTCATGACCCGTTCACTCCGGGGGCGCATCCCGTTCCGGCGCGTCGGCCAGACTCGACACCCATGGCCGGCGGATTTATCGATTCGTTAGGCATAATTGCCCGTTTCCGCCTCCGGCGGCTATAGGCTGGCCCGACCATGCCCTGATGCCCCGAACCGAAACGAGTCCGTCCGTGCGCCAGTTGAAAACCATGCTTGCCGCCGCCGTCGCCGTCAGCCTGCTCGCCGGGTGCGGCGCCGGCGCTGCCGATCCCGGCTCCTCCTCCGCGGCTCCCGCCGGGCCGCCGGCCACCGCCCCCTCCGGGCCGCCCTCCGGTGAGACCCTGGTGGTCTACACACACTCCAACGGCGAAGGCCGCGGGGACTGGGTCACGCAGAAGGCTGCCGAGGCCGGCTTCAAGATCCAGATCGTCGGGGCCGGCGGCGCCGACGCCACCAACAAGCTCATTGCCGAGAAGAACAACCCGGTGGCCGACGTCGCTTTCGGCCTGAACAACATGTACTTCGAGCAGGTGAAGGCCGCCGGCGCGATCGAACCGTTTTCGCCGTCGTGGGCCGGCGAGGTGGACCCCGCCAAGGGCGACAAGTCCGATTCCAAGGCCTACTGGCCGCTGGTCCAACAGGCCATCCTGCTGGGCTACAACTCGGCCAAATACACCAAGGACCAGGCCCCCAAGGACTGGACGGACCTCTGGACCCAGGACAAATTCAAGTCCCGCTACGAGCGGGTTACCGGCCTGGGCACCGCCACCGCCCAGCTCGTGTTTGCCAGCATCCTGACCCGCTACAAGGACGACGGCGGCGACCTCGGCGTCTCCGACGAGGGCTGGAAGCAGGTCCAGGCCTATTTCAAGAACGGCACCCCGGCCGTGGCCAAAACCGATCTCTTTGCCCGGATCGCGTCCGGCGACACTGACATGGGCCAGATGCCCTCTTCGATCATCGCCGACCGGGAGAAGGCCTTCAACGTCAAGGTCGACACCGTGATGCCGTCCGTGGGCGTCCCCCTGGCGATCGAACAGGTGGCCCTGGTCAAGGGCTCGAAGAAGAAGGATGAGGCGCTGAAGTTCATCAACTGGTTCGGCAGTGCGCAGACCCAGGGCCAGTTCGCCCAGCAGTTCAATGCCATGCCGGTCAACACCCAGGCCGTGGCGCAGGCCAAGCCCGAGGTGGTCGACTTCTTCAAGAACCTCAAGCAGCAGGACATCGACTGGGGCTTCGTGCAGGCGAACATGGGCAAGTGGGTCGAGAAGATCGAACTGGAGTACATGAACTGATCCCCGGTCCGGGCCGGCGGCGCTGCCGGCCCGGCGCCAGCCGCTGCGCCCGCCGACCGTCCGACCCCGCCAGAAAAGACAGATTCCATGATCCGTTTCGAAAACATCGAGGTCACCTTCGGTGGCTTCACCGCCATCCCCGAGCTGAACCTGGACGTGAGGCAGGGTGAGTTCTTCACCCTGCTGGGGCCCTCCGGCTGCGGTAAGACGACCGCCCTGCGCACCCTGGCGGGGTTCATCGACCCCTCGGCCGGGGACGTCTATGTCGACGGCAAAGCGGTCACCCGGCTGCCCAGCGACAAGCGGCAGGTGGGCATGGTGTTCCAGAACTACGCCCTGTTCCCGAGCATGAGCGTCTGGGAGAACATCGCTTTCGGCCTGCGGGTGCGCAAGGAGAAGGCGGCCGACAGCGACCGCCTGGTCCGTGACATCGCCCGCCGCGTGGACCTCTCCGAGGAACAGCTGCACAAGAACGTGGCCGAGCTCTCCGGCGGCCAGCAGCAGCGCGTCGCCGTCGCCCGGGCGCTGGTGCTGCAGCCCAAGATCCTGCTCCTGGACGAGCCGCTCTCCAACCTGGACGCCAAGCTCCGGCACCAGCTCCGGCAGCAGCTCAAGGACCTGCAGAGTGAATTCGGCATCACCACCGTCTACGTCACGCACGACCAGGACGAGGCGCTGGCCATGAGCGACCGGGTGGCCGTCTTCAACAAGGGGGTGGTGGAACAGGTCGGGACCCCGCAGAGCATCTATGACCAGTCCGCCACCGAGTTTGTCTGCAACTTCATCGGCGACAGCTCCCGGCTCAGCACCGACTTCGTGGCCGAACTCAACCGGCAGTCCCGCTCCGCCCTGGACCCCGCCGCCAACTCCTACCTCCGGGTGGAGAAGGCCTCGCTGGAACGGCCGGCCAACGGCTCCGCCGTCGCCGTGGAGGGCACGGTCGTGTCCCGGACATACCACGGCCTGCACAGCCGGTACATCGTGAACTGCCACGGCTCGGAGATCCGGCTCCTGGTCAAGGAGGACGGCGGCGTCCATCCGGCGACCGGAAGCGCCGCGACCGTGTACGTCCAGCCCGCCCACGTCCTTCAGTACCACCCGGACACCGGGACGGCAGTGGGCGCCCCGCTGCAGGAAGCCGCCCGGCCGTGAGCCGCACCGGCATGGCCGGCGCCCGGAGTATGCTGCGTTCGCCGGCGGTCCTGATTGCCGGCGTCGTCCTGACCTGGTTCATCGCGGCGTTCCTGGTCTGGCCCAACGCCAATGTTTTGGTCCAGACGTTCTTCCCGGACGGAAAATTCTCCGGCCGCGCCGCGGAGAAGCTGTTCTCCTCCGCCCGGGCCATGAAATCCCTGGGCAACAGCTTCCTGCTGGCCATCGCCCTCTCGGTCACGGTCAACGTGGTGGGCATCTTCATCGTGCTGGTCACCCAGTACTTCAAAATCCGGGGCTCACGGATCCTCTTCCTCGGCTATGCCACCACGTTCATCTACGGCGGCATCGTGCTCGCCGCCGGCTATAAGTTCATCTACGGCGACAAGGGCATCGTCACCGGTTTCCTGGTCTCCGTCTTCCCGGACCTCGACCGCGGCTGGTTCTCCGGCTTCTTCGCGGTC
>DASSXE010000486.1:0-2225 GCA_035704125.1 Arthrobacter sp. | reverse complement strand
TCTGCAGCGGGGTGGCGATCCGGGCGCGCTTCATGGCGTTCGGTGCCTCGTTGTCGATCGGCACGCGGGGTCCGCTGAGCAGCGGGCCCTTGCCGTCGATCGGACGGCCCAGCCCGTCCAGAACGCGGCCGAAGAGGCCGGTACCGGTCGGTACCAGGACGGTGCCGCCCTTGGCGCGGACCGGATCACCCGCGGCGATGCCGGCGAGCCGTCCCAGCGGCATGCAGCGGACGGATCCGTCCAGGGCGGCCACCACCTCGGCGTCGAGCCCCGGGTTCTCCCCTACCGTGAGCAGGTCGCCCAGGGCACAGTCCAGACCGGAGACTTCCAGGCCCAGCCCCATCACGGAGGTGACCGTGCCGACGCGCTGGGGTGCGGCCGCGGCAAGGGCCGCCGCGAAGTCCGCGGCCTTGGGCCGCCACAGGGTTTTCATGGCCTGCCGCCCGCAGGGGTCCCGGCCGGCCCGGAAGCCGTCTGCTGGTCGCCCAGGAGTGCCGTCTTGGCGCGGGCCAGGGCGCTACCCAGGCTGGCGTCCAGCCAGCCCTGCTGGTATTCGACCTTGGCGTCGCCGCGCTGCAGCGAAGCGTCGGCGAGCAGCGGAAGTCCGGCCGGCTGGTCCTGGCCTTCCTTGGCGAGGACCTCGATGTCCGCCGGGTGCAGCCGGATGGCCAGGACGGTGGCGGCGTCGATGCCGGACAAGGCGCGGTCCAGTGCCGCGCGTGCCGTGCGGGTGCCCTCGGCGAGTTCATAGCCGAGGATGGCTTCGGCGAGTTCCAGGGCGGTGCGCGCCAGGACCTCTTCGGCGTCGTGCAGGGCCTGGACGTTGCGGTGCGCAAAATCGGTGCGGGCCACGGCCAGGGCGCGGACGGCGCGGTCGAGGTCCTGCTGCCCGGAGGCCAGCGAGGCGGCCTGCTCGGCCGCCATCCGGTCCCGCCAGCGGCGCTGTTCCTTGGCGGCGGCGCGGACGCCGGCGGCGTAGCCTGCGGCGTGGCCCTCGGTGTAGCCGGCCTGTTCGTTGGCCGGGCCGGTGGAGCGCAGCGACGGAAAGATGATCCGGGCCGGGGCGTCCCCGGCCGCCGTCGTGCCGTCAGCGATTCTCCCCCCGTCAGTAAACATAATCCTCTTCGTCCCCGCGTTGGATGGTGATGGCGCCTTCGGCTTCGAGCTCGCGGATGGAGCGGACGACGGCGGCGCGCGCCTCTTCGATCTGCGAGGCACGCAGCGGGCCCAGCCCCGCCATCTCGGATTCCAGGATTTCCAGGTTGCGTCCGGAAACGTTGGTGGTGATGGTTTCCAGGACCTGTTCCGAGGCGCCCTTCATGGCCACCGCCAGCACGGCGGCGTCCAGGCCGCGGAGGACCAGCTGCACGTCGCGGCGTTCCAGCTTGACGATGTCCTCGAAGGTGACCATCTGGGCGCGGATCTCCACGGCCAGGTCCGGATCCAGCAGGTCCAGGCCGTCGAGGACGGAGCGTTCCGTCCCGGCGTCGGTCCGGTTGATGATCTCCAGCAGCGGCTGGATGCCGCCGACCACCTTGGACGCCTGCTGAGAGACGGCCGCGCCGCCCCGCAGCTTCAGCGTGTCCGCGACGATCCCGATGGCCTCGGGCGCGCCCGAGCCCATCGTGGCGATGCTCAACGCCACGTCGGCGCGCAGCGACCCGGGCAGCCCCGACATGACGGCGGAGGCCTTGCGGGGGCTGAGGTGGGCCAGGACCAGGGCGATGGTCTGCGGCAGTTCGCCGTCGATCAGGGCCAGGATCTGGACCGGTTCGATGTCTTCGAGGAACTCAAAGGACTTGCCGGCCATGTTTACCGTCAGCCGGTTGATCAGCCCGGCGGCTTTCTCCGAGCCGAAGGACGCCTCGAGCAGGCCTTCGGCCAGCTCCCGGCCACCGCGGGCCTGCCGCGGGCTGCTCAGCGCAGTTTCGTGGAAGTCCTTCATGATCTGCTCGGCTACCTCCGGGTCCACCTTGCGGAGCCGGACAATCTCGGCAGCGATATCTTCCGCTTCCACGTCGGTGAACTGCGCCATGACAAGCGCGGCATTGGCCGGGCTCATCTGCATCAGAACGACGGCGGCACGCTGCGTGCCGGTCAGGGTCGATTCCCCTGTTTTCATGCGGGCTGCCTGTCATCCATCAGGCCGCGGAGGTAGTCGGCTGCCTTTTCCGGGTTGTTAGCCACCATGTTGTCGATTTCCTGCATCCGTCGTTCGGCCTCGA
>DASSXE010000425.1:0-5535 GCA_035704125.1 Arthrobacter sp. | reverse complement strand
CTCTCGGTTTTTATCGATGCCATGGGCTAAGTGCAACCTCCGTGGTGCGGCCTGTCAACGAATCGACGGGCGCTTAGGTCGCCGTATGGAGCGTTTCCAGCGCGGCGCTCAAAGCGTCCAGCAGCGCGTGCAGGTCAACGGGGGCTGCTGTACCGACCATGAGCGTCGGCCCGAGCCCCAGCGGGGCACCCTTTTCTTCCCAGTCGGCCCAGGTCGCGTCAGCGGTGGCCGGGTCCATGGTGTGTATGACGTGGCGTGCGCGGCTGTTGTACCGCTCCCGGGCCGTCGCCGGGTCGACGTCGCACCAGAGTTCCACGACGCCGGGGGTACCGGAGAGGGCGATACCGCGGCGTGCGTGTTCCAGGTCCCGCGGCCGGTACCACCAGGACTCCACGATGGCCGTCCCCTGGATCGCGGCCGCCAGCTGCCACATGGTCTCCGACGCAATCCGGCCCAGCCGGCCGCCGGCAACCTTCCCGCCCGCGGCATCGGCAAGGAACTCCTTGAGTTCGTCCTTGGAGATGCCGGGAAGCTGCATAGCCTGTCCGAGCCGTCGGCTGAGCGTGCTCTTACCCGAACCGGGAAGACCGTTGACCAGAATGAGTGATGAAGCCATGGTTAGCGTTCGCCCCTATGAAGTGCTCGACGACGGGAAAGGGAGGGCGTGTTCGAGAATCATGGGTTCAGCCTTTCACGCCTGCCCCGTAACCCAAATCAAATATGCCTTGAAGGCGGCGGTCCCCGGCGCGTAGCGTTTTGAGGAGAAGCCCGGACGCCTCCAGGTACGGCGGCGCCCTAACGGCGGTCTGGCCTATGACAGGAGCGCGGACGGTGCGCAACGGCGGATACGCAAACGACGACGTCCTGGTTGACGCGCAGTGGTTGAAGGACCGTCTCCACGATCCGGCATTGCGCGTCATCGAAGTGGACGTAAACCCGAAAGCCTACGACTCAGGCCACATCCCGGGCGCGGTTCTCTGGAACATCTACCGAGACCTCAAAGACAGCGACTACAGGCTGGTGGGCAACGCCGGTCTCGAGAAATTGTTCTCAGATTCCGGGATCTCCCCCGGCTCGACCGTCATTTTCTACGGCTACGGTCCCGCCATGGGCTTCTGGCTGATGAAACTGTATGGCCACGGTGATGTCCGCATCCTCGACCTCTCGCGGGACGCCTGGGCCTCGGACGGCAGGCCCTGGACAACGGATGTGGTGGTTCCAGCTCCCACCCTGTACCCCCTGCCGGCACCGGACCATTGGCAGCGGGCGGACCAGCGGCAGGTGGAAGACGCCATCGGCGAGGACGGCGTCACCATCCTTGACGTCCGGACACCCGCCGAATTCCGGGGCGAGCGGTTCTGGCCGTCGGGTACCCCTGAACCGGGCGGCCGCGCGGGCCACATCCCGTCGGCCGTGAACCAACCGGTCGAATCGCTGCGCGACGACGACGGCGCCTTCCGGAGCGCCGACGACATAGCCCGGCTGCTGTCCGGGGCCGCGCGCCCGGACAGGGGCGTCATCACCTACTGCACCATTGGTAACCGGGCCAGCCTGGCCTGGTTTGCCCTCAAGTACCTGCTCGGCCACGACGGCGTCCGGGTCTACGACGGCTCGTGGGCCGAGTGGGGGCGAACGCCCGCAGCGCCGGTTGAGACGTCCCGGGACGACGGGAACGGGGCCGAATAGTCCGCGGCTTGTTAGGATCAGACCAGTCTTCCCGTCCCGCTTCAGGTGTGAATGAAGGACGGTTGATGGTCCGGTATTCTCGTCCACGAGTCTGAGGTTGATAGATGGTCCTTCAGGATCGCGCGAAAGCTACCCGGGCAGCCATCCTCAGCGGCGCCGCTGCCGTTTTCGAGGAGCACGGCTACGGAAGCACCAGCCTGACCCAGGTCGCGGACGCGGCCGGGGTAACCAAGGGCGCCATGTACTTCCACTACCAGTCCAAGGACATCCTCGCCCGGGCCGTTATCGAGGAGCAGCACCGAATCTCCGCGGTCGAGGGTGAAAGGATCCTGGCCCAGAACCTGCCGGCCCTGACCGCCATGATCCTGATGTGCGGCACGTTCGGGCTGCAGCTGGTGCACGAGCCGGTGGTCAGGGCCGGCATCCGCTTGACCTTCGAAGCCACATCCTTCGGTCCGCCCGTCCGGGAACCCTACGCGGACTGGACTGCCTTGATGGAGCAGCTGGCCCAGCGGGCCCAGGCAGAGCGGCAGATCAGACCCTCGATCAACGCCGGGGCGTTCGCCCGGTACCTCGTGGCCTCCTTCACCGGGGTTCAGATGGTCTCCGGGGTGCTCACCGATCGGGCGGACGTCATGCAACGCATCGAGGAAATGTGGGAGATCCTGCTGCCCGGAATACTGCACGAAGATTTCCGCGACAGCCCCCGGACCCTCTCCCGGATCATCTCCACGGCCGTCCTCGGCACCGAATCGGACAGCGCGTAGTCCAAAACCGGACGACCGTCTTGTTTCCGCGTCTGCGGTCGACTATTCTTGACGCGGATCCGTGAGGAACTCCGCTGTCTGAGCGGCTGTGTCGGCGCATATTTTTGGGGGGCGCCGGCACAGGATCCCCATTTCACCGCCGCCAGCTGACCCGCGGGAATCCCGCGCGTCCTGCAAGCCATGGCGCGCCCCGCCCTGATCGGCCATCATCGGAACATGCGCCGATCCGGAAACTTCCCGGCCTGGACGGTTCCGACAGTCGTGCGCGGCTACCGGAGGGAGTGGCTGCGCCACGACCTGGTTGCTGGAACGGCCCTCTTTGCGATGCTGGTGCCGGCCGGCATGGCGTATGCCCAAGCGGCCGGACTTCCACCGGCGGCCGGACTCTATGCAACCGTGGCGGCCCTGCTGGCCTATGCGGCGGTGGGCCCGTCGCGGGTCCTGGTCCTGGGACCGGATTCCGCGCTGGCACCGATGATTGTCGCGGCCCTGGGTCCCTTGTCCGGCCACGACGGCGGCAGGGCCGTGGCGCTCGCGGGCCTGCTCGCCATCCTGATCGGCTGCATCCTGCTGCTCGGGTCCGTGCTGAGGCTGGGCATTGTCACCGGGCTTCTGTCGAAACCCATTAGGCTCGGCTACCTCAACGGCATCGCCCTGCTGGTCGCTGTCTCCCAGCTTCCTACCCTGCTGGGGATCTCCGCGGACGGCGGCACCCTGTGGGACAGGCTGGCCGGCCTCGCCCCGCAAGTGCTCGCCGGGGAGGCCAATCCGGCCGCGGCGCTCCTTGGCGCCCTGTCACTGGCACTGATCTGGGTCCCGCGCCGGCTGAAATGGAAAATTCCGGGCGTCCTGATTGCGGTGGCGGCGTCCTGCGGCGCCGTGGCACTGTTGGGCCTGCGCGGGCGGGTCCAGGTCACGGGCGCCCTCCCGCAAGGGCTACCGACGCCGGCGCTTGGCGGAATCGGCTGGGCCGACGTCGGGGCGTTGCTGCCGGCTGCTGCCGCCATTGCGCTCATTGTCTTCGTGGACACCGGAACCCTGTCCCAGTCCCTGGCGGCCGCCGAGGGCGGCAGGGTCTCCGGAAACCACGAGATGGCAGCGTTGGGCGCGGCGAATGCCGCCAGCGGACTCCTCGGCGGCTTCCCGGTTTCCGCCAGCACCTCACGGACCCCGGTGGCGGTTGCTGCCGGTGCGAAGTCGCAGCTCACGGGGGCAGTCGGCGCGGTACTGGTCCTGGCCTTCATGTTTCTCGTCCCGGGCCTGACGGAATTTCTGCCGTCCGCGACGTTGGCCGCCGTCGTCCTGGCCGCGGCCGCGGCAATAGCCGACCCCGCCGGTGTGCGGCGGCTGGTGCGCCTGAGCCGCAGCGAATCGCTGGTGATGCTCGCGGCCTTCCTGGGCGTAACCCTGCTGGGCGTCCTCCCGGGGATCGCCGTGGCGGTTGGCCTGGCGATCCTGGACTTCATCCGGCAGGCCTGGAACCCGTACCGGGCGGAATTGGTGGATGTGCCGGGAATCCCCGGGTACCACGACGTGAGCCGTCATCCTGAGGGCGAGCGGATCCCGGGACTGGTGATCCTGCGCTTCGATGCACCGCTGTTCTTCGGCAACGGGGCTTTGCTGGGGTCTTTTGTCCGGAACGAACTGGACCGCGCAGCCGCCGGCACCGAACGCGTGGTGCTTGCGGCGGAACCGGTGACGGGAATTGACACGACCGCACTGGATGAACTGGTGGAGCTGGACGAATGGCTGGAGCAACACGGCGTGGACCTGGTCTTCGCCGAACTCAAGGGACCGGTCAAGGACAGGTTGTTGCGCTACGGCGTGGGGGCGCGTTTCTCGCCGGAACACTTCTACCCCACGGTGGGCGCCGCCGTCCGCGCCTTCCAGCAGGAGAAGCCTGAAAAGTAACCCCTGGTGACCGGTGCAGGACCCTATTCGGGATCGGCGGGCTGGCCAGCCTCGCGGTGCAGCCTGGAACGGGCGCTGTTTTCCACCAGCGTCGGGACGTAGATCCTGATCCGCCCGGTGTCCAGGGAGTGGTATTCCTCCCCGACGATGCTCTCAATCCGGTGCCTGGGCGCCTCGGGAAAACGGGCCGCCAAGCGGTCAGTAACCTGGCTGATGGTCGACTCCTGCTCTGCATCGCTCACTCTGCCATTGTGAGTCAGCCGGTATCCGGCGTCAATCAATCAGGGACGCACCCGCGAGCGCGGCCTGCGGGGGTACCGGGCGTTAGGGCCGGTGTCACCCGGCATTCACTTTCGTGCCGCACAGTTTCCTCCAGTCCTGCCCGCGCGGATGGCGACTGCCGGCGTCGTCCTTGTCTCCGGGGCCACAGACTGACGGAAAGGTCATCATGGTTTTGCATCTCCCCGACACGCTGCCAACCCTTACCACCGTCACCGGCCGTTACGTCCTCTCGCCCTTCGAGGCCCGCGACGTCGGGCCGCTGGCCCGGCTGCTTGCCCATGACGAGGTGTGGTCGCAGGGATACGGCGACGGCGGCCCCAGACCCACCACGCGGGAGGAGACCGTCCGGCACATCCACCGCCGCTACGACGGCCTCCCGGTCTTTGCTATCCGGCGTGTGGGGCTGCGCGGCGGGACGCTCTTCGCGGGAACCACCGGTATCACCGGCGCGTCTGCGCACCGGGACCGGGTAAGGGTGGGACGCACCGTCATCCATCCCGCGCTATGGGGAACCGGGGCCAACCACGAGGTGAAAATTGCCGTGTTCGATTGGCTGTTCGCCGCCGGGGCGGGCGGCATCGAGTGCGACGTCGACCCGCGCAACGTGCGCTCGCTGAAGTCGTTGGCGGCGCTTGGCTTTGTGGTGGATGGCTTCCGCAGGACGCCCGCGCCCCACGCAGACCGGCCCTGGCGGGACATGGCCGTGCTGGGCCTTTCCCGTGCTGAGTGGCCCCGTTTCCGGGAACGGGCCGTCCGGGGTCTTCACGACCTGCCCACGGCTCAGGGGGCGCCTGCCTGAACGGCACGTGAAGCTCTGGTCAACAACTGGACTCTGGCGGGCTTTTGGCCCGGCGCCGCGCCCCGGCCTCTATACGGTGGTCGAATGAAT
>DASSXE010000407.1:0-4639 GCA_035704125.1 Arthrobacter sp. | reverse complement strand
GGATGGGGTAGAACTTAACCATGAACGTTCGCACTCCCGACCCGAATCCCGGCTGGCTCTCCGACGACGATCTCTTCGAGGCCAGGGGCCGGCTCCCGATGGTCTACGTCGAGGCCGTACCGGTCCGGCTGGACCCGCTCGGGTTCGTGAACGAGGTGGGCACCCTGCTGCAGGCCGACGAGGACGGGACCATGGTCCGGTCCCTGGTCTCCGGCCGCGTGCTGTACCGCGAGACCATCCGCGCCGCCCTGCTGCGGCACATGGAAAAGGACCTGGGGCCGCTCGCCTTCCCGCAGCTGCCGATCAGCCCCGTCCCCTTCACGGTGGCCGAATATTTTCCGTCCCCCTCGCACACCGGGTTCACGGACGACCGGCAGCACGCCGTCGCCCTGGCCTACGTCATCCCGGTCACCGGGGAGTGCTCGCCGCGCCAGGACGCACTCGAACTGACCTGGATGACCCCGGATGAGGTCCTCAGCTCCGACGTGCAGCTCGAGTTCAGCGGCGGCCGCGGCGCCCTGATCCGGCAGGCGCTCGCGTTCGCCGGCGTCGGCCACTAGAACCACCGCGGGAGCGGCAGGACCGCCCGGCGTCCCCGATCCGGCGCCCCGGTCTTTGTAGACTGGTGGGCGGACCGAAAAGAATTTAAGGACTCCAGATGACCCACCCCACAGCTTCCCTGAACTACGGCGAACGGCAGGCGGGATCTCTGCGGACCGGGGATCTGCTACTCCTGCCTGACGCAACGCGCACCGCCGAAATTGAGAGCGTCGACGTCGACAACGACGACTTCGGCACCCCCGCCCTGGTGCGGGCGACCCTTACCGGCGGCGGAGTGCTGCGCATCGCCGCCGGCTCCGTCGTCCTGATTCAGGAGTCCATGCCGGCGTCGGGCGTCGATCCGGCGGAGTCCGCCGGCGGGGAGTCCGTGACCGCAGAAGCTGGCGCTTCGGGAACCGGGGAAGCCGGCGGCCCGGACCTGCCGGCCGTCACGCACCTTCCCTCCGCGGCCGGCGGCGCGACCGCACCCGCCGTCGTCGTTCCGCCCCCGCCCGCCGCCCCGCCGGCCGTCAGCGGACCCAGCGAAGCGGACCTGGCACTGATCCCCGTGGCCTCGGGGACGCCCGAGTCCGTGGTCGACGCCGCGGCCGAGGCGCACCCGGACGAACCCGGGATCCTGCTGCTCAGCGACCGGCTCACCAAGGGCATCAACACCAAATCCGGCAGTTGCCTCAAGGACCTCAGCGACCTGGCCCACGAACTGTTCGTGGTGCTCAAGGACCCGGACAATGCCCTGGCCGTCGCGGACCTGCTCACCGTCTTGCCCTTCGACGGCAACCCTGGCCGCTGGGCCTCCGTGGAGGCGTCCCTGGCGCTGGCCAGCTACATCTGCCGGCAGCGCGGCGACGAAGAGCGCGCCGCCGTTTACGAGAAGTTCCTCCGCGCCCCCGATGCGATGGAAACCGATCCCTTCAAGGCCCGGATCAACGCCAAGGTCCGTCAGCGGTCCCTGAACGAACCGAACCTGTACGACAAGGAAATCTTCCGCGCCATCGACAACTCCAACCGCGATGCCGAACGCGAATGGCGGCTGCTGCGGCTCGAGGCTCTGCTGTTCCTGCGCGCGCATGGCGGGTCCCAGACCATCGGCGGGGCAGAACTGGAACGCCGGATCAGCAACGAGCTGGAGTTCGTCCGGGGCTGAGCGGCTGCCGGCCCGGCGGCCGTGGACCCTACCCGGCGGGCCCGGGGCGGAGTACATTCGCCCCCATGACGAACAATCTGAGCGTGGTGGTCAACTCGGACGCCCAGCAGGTCTGGACCATGCTGCGAGAGCCGGCAAAGGTGGCCCAGTGGCACGGCTGGGAGGCCGAGGACCAGGCCGCCGAGATCAACGCGATCTACTTCGGCCCGCATGTGATCGAGAGCGCCGACCACACCTCCCTGGTGGTCGACGGCGGTGACGTCTTCACGCTGAGACCGGTGGCCACCGGCACGGAGGTCAGCGTCACGCGCGCCGCCCTCGATCACAACTCCGAATGGGCAGCCTGGGACGAGGACATCACCCAGGGCTGGTTGACCTTCCTGCACCAGCTCCGCTTCGCCCTGGAACGGCACCCGCACGGCCACCGCCGGACCTTCTTCTTCTCGGTCCCGGGGACCGGCGGTTCCGTCATCGACAGGCTGGGCGTGGGCGATGTGCCGGCGGCGGGGCAACCGTATGCGTTGACCCTGGCCACCGGGGAGGCGGTTGCGGGCAAGGTCTGGTTCCGCAGCGACCACCAGGTGGGCCTAACCGTCCAGGGCTACGCGGACCACGGCGACGGGCTGGTGATCGTCGCGGACCAGCCTGCCATCCCCGAACTTCGGCCCGACGGCGGTTCCCTGGTCATCGTGTCCACCTACGGGCTCGGTGCCCACCAACTGGAGGATATCCGCTCCGCCTGGGATGCCTGGCGTGCTGAAAACTACCCGGGCTCGGACCCGCTGCACTGACTGGCGGGCCGCTTCGTTCCGGCGCCCGTCCCCTAACTGGGGCTTACGCCGGGCAACTGGCACACTTGAACGGTGCCAGCTACTCCTGATTCCGTCCCTTCATCGGCCCTGCCAGCCCAGCAATCCGGGTTTTCCTTCCAGGTGGGCAAGCGCCTGAGCGAAACCTGCCCGCCGTCGCCGGCGCAGGTGGCGGAGAACGGCGGCGAATTCCTGGGCCGCACCGGGACCATCAGCACCCCGCACGGCGAGATCCAGACGCCGGCGTTCATCGCCGTCGGAACGAAGGCCACGGTCAAGTCCGTGCTGCCCGAATCAATCGCGGAGCTCGGCGCGCAGGCCGTGCTGGCCAACGCCTACCACCTGTACCTGCAGCCGGGCGCGGACATCCTGGACGAGGCAGGCGGCCTGGGCGCGTTCATGAACTGGGGCGGGCCCACGTTCACGGATTCCGGCGGCTTCCAGGTGATGAGCCTTGGGTCCGGGTTCAAGAAGGTCATCGACATGAAATCGGTGGACAATTCGGGGCCGGACGACGCCGTCGCCCCCGGCAAGGAACGCCTGGCGCACGTGGACGAGGAAGGGGTGTGGTTCAAGAGCCACCTCAACGGCGACCGGCACCGTTTCAGCCCCGAGATCTCCATGAACGTCCAGCACCAGATCGGCGCGGACATCATGTTCGCATTCGACGAGCTGACCACCCTGCAGAATTCCCGCGGCTACCAGGAAGAGTCCTTGGAACGCACCCGCCGCTGGGCCGAACGCTGCATCACCGAGCACTTCCGGCTCACGGAGGAGCGCGCCGGCAAGCCCTACCAGGCGCTGTTCGGCGTGATCCAGGGTGCGCAGTACGAGGATCTGCGCCGCAAGGCCTGCCGGGACCTCGGTGCGATGAACTTCGACGGCTTCGGCATCGGCGGCGCACTGGAGAAGGAGAACCTGGGCACGATTGTCCGCTGGTGCAACGAGGAGCTGCCGGAGAACAAGCCGCGGCACCTGCTGGGCATCTCCGAACCGGACGACATCTTCACCGCCATCGAGAACGGCGCCGACACCTTCGACTGTGTCTCCCCCACCCGGGTGGCCCGCAATTCCGCGTTCTACCACCCCACCGGCCGGTACAACCTCTCCGGCGCCAAGTACAAGCGCGACTTCGGCCCTTTGCAGGACGGCTGCGACTGCTACGCCTGCCAGAACTACTCCCGGGCCTACATCCACCACCTGTTCAAGGCCAAGGAAATGGTCTCGGCGACGCTGATCTCGATCCACAACGAACGCTTCGTGGTGAAGATGGTCGACGACGCCCGCCTCGCCATCGAGGACGGCAGCTTCTTCGAGTTCAAGGCCGAGACCCTGGCCCGGTACTACTCCTAGGTCCGTCGGATAGGCTGGCCCGATGTTTATCGAGATTCCTGCCGCAGACGGCACTGCCGAGGCCATCGTCGCCCGCCCCACCACCGGCGAGGGCCCCTTCCCGGGCGTCATTTTCTACATGGACGCCTTCGGCCTGCGCCCGCGCATCCAGGAGATGGCGCAGCGGATCGCGGACTGGGGCTACGTGGTCCTGGCCCCCAACGTCTTCTACCGCGAGGGAACGGCCGCAGAACTGGCACCTGCCGGGGACATGACCACGACGGAGGGCCGTGAGGCCGCCGGCGCCGCGGCATTCCCCCGGGTCGGGCGCCTCACCAGCGACAAGGCCGTCCCGGACATCGACGCCTGGCTGCGCGATCTCCGCGAGCTCGACGGCGTCGCGGAGGGCCCCATCGGGGTCACCGGGTACTGCATGGGTGCACGCCTCGCGGTCCGCACGGCCAACGCCCACCCGGATCAGGTCGCGGCCTGCGGCGGTTTCCACGGCGGCGGCCTGGCCACCGACGAATCCGACAGCCCGCACCTGGGGCTGGAGCACGCCCGCGCCACGTTCGTCTTCGGCCATGCGGACAAGGACCGGAGCATGGACGCCGACGCCGTCGCGCGACTCGGCAAGGCGCTGGACGCCGCGGGACTGACCGCCAGCAACAAGATCTTCGACGGCGCCCCGCACGGCTACTCGATGGCGGACACCTCGGCCTTCCACCCCGAAGCCACCGAACGGCACTTCCGCGAACTGCGGGAACTGCTCGACTCCACGCTCAAGGGCTAG
>DASSXE010000195.1:0-12163 GCA_035704125.1 Arthrobacter sp. | reverse complement strand
GAAACCTGGCTGTGACGGGGGTAACTCGGTTTCAACAGTATGCGTGCGCAATTGCGTTAGATAAAGTGACTACTTCTAACCTATATTCATTAGTTTCAGTTAGGAATTCACCATGCTTGATGTCCGCAGGCTGCGGCTGCTCCGGGAGTTAAGCATCCGCGGGACGCTCGCGGAGGTGGCCGAGGCACTGCAGTACAGCCCGTCGTCGGTATCGCAGCAGCTGGCCCTGCTGGAGAAGGAAGTGGGCGTGGAGCTGCTCCGGAAAACCGGCCGCCGCGTGCAGCTCACGCCCCAGGCCGAGGTGCTCGTGGCGCACACCGCGCAGCTGCTCGAAACCATGGAACAGGCCGAGGCGGACCTGGCCGCATCGCTGACTACGGTGACCGGCACGGTGCGGATCGCGGTCTTCCAGTCGGCCGCCCTGGCGCTGATGCCGGACACCCTGACGCGCATGGCCGCCGCCTACCCCGAGGTGCGGATCGAGATGATCCAGCGGGAGCCCGAGACAGCACTGCACGAGACGTGGGCGCGGGACTTCGACCTGGTGATCGCGGAGCAGTACCCCGGCCACGCCGCCCCCCGCTACCCCGAACTGGACCGGGTGAAGCTGACCACCGATGCCATCCGGCTTGCGGTTCCCCCGGCGTCCGACGACGGCCCGGCCATCCGGTCGCTGGCGGACACCGCGGACCTTGCCTGGGTCATGGAACCGCGGGGTGCCGCGTCCCGGCACTGGGCGGAGCAGGCCTGCCGCAGTGCCGGGTTCGAGCCCGATGTCCGCTTTGAAACCGCTGACCTGCAGGCCCAGGCCCGCCTGATCGAGTCCGGCAATGCGGTGGCCCTGATGCCGGACCTGGTGTGGACCGGCCGCGGCACCACGGCCCAGCTGCTGGAGCTTCCCGGCAAGCCGCACCGCACCATCTTCACCTCGGTCCGCCGCTCCAGCACCCAGCGCCCGGCCATCCTGGCCGCCCGGGAGACCCTGGCTGCGGCCGCCGCCGCAGTGGCAAGGGACGACGCCGGGTGACCGGCCGCCGTCGTACGCGCCCTTCCCTGCGCCGCCACACAGCACGTCGTTGCGCAGGCGCGCCCCCTGCGCAGCCATCCCCGGCATCACTGCGCCGCAGCGTACGTGACTCTTGTGTTTCCTGCGTCACTGCGGGCGGAAGGCCGCAGGTCTAGACTGGAGCCGTTATGAATCGAACAATGTTCAAGTCCAAAATCCACCGGGCCACCGTCACGCACGCCGACCTGCACTACGTTGGGTCGGTCACCGTGGACCTTGACCTGCTCGAGGCCGCCGACATCCTCCCCGGCGAGCTGGTGTCCATTGTGGATGTCACCAACGGCGCGCGGCTTGAGACCTACACCATCGCCGGCGAGCGCGGCTCCGGTGTCATCGGCATTAACGGTGCCGCAGCGCACCTCATGCACGAGAACGACATCGTCATCCTGATCACCTACGCCCAGATGACCACGGATGAGGCCAGGTCATTCACCCCCAAGGTGGTCCATGTGGATAAGGACAACCGGGTGGTGCAGATCGGCAGCGATCCCGCGGAAGGCCACACCGCCGGCCTGCTTCGGCCGCCGCACGCCCTGAACAACGCCACCCTCAGCTGACGCCAGCCCGTCATTCCGGGCCTTGTTACGACGCCGGGTGCCGGATCCGCGGCTAAATCTGATTACTCTGGGACGGTGTCCGGCCCTTCCATCCCCACCGCACCTCCCCCGCCGCCCGGCCCCGTGATGCCTGGACCTGCCGCATGCTAGGGGTCCTGGCCGGCTTCTTCGTCGTCTGGTCCATCATTCTGGTGGGGATGTTCGTTGGCCGCCGCAACATCCTCGGCGAGAATGCCCGCTCGGTCCTCAGCGCCCTGACCTTCTTCGTCGCCAGCCCGGCGCTGCTGTTCGAGACCCTCAGCAAGGCCAGGCTCAATGACGTCTTCGCCGCGCCGCTGCTGGTCGCGGCGGTGGGCGCCGTGACCACGGCAGCGCTCTATTTCGCCCTGGTGCGGCTGGTGTTCAAGCGCCCGCTGCCCGAGGCCCTGGTCTCCTCGATGAGCTCGTCCCTGGCCAACTCCGCCAACCTCGGCATTCCCATCGCCGTGTTCGTCCTGGGCGACGCCAGGTACGTCGCCCCGCTGCTGATTTTCCAGCTGGCCTTCTTCACGCCACTGTTCCTGATGCTGTTGGATGCCACCACCAGCGGCCACCGGACCACGCCGCTGAGCTTCCTGCTGATGATCGTGCGGAACCCCATGATCGTCGGGACCGGGCTGGGCCTGGTGGTGGCCGGCACCGGCTGGACCGTTCCGGAACTGGTGCTCCAGCCCATCCACCTGATTGGTGGTGCTGCCATCCCTGCCATGCTGCTCTCCTTCGGGATGAGCCTGAACGGTTCCCGGCCGCTGCAGGCCGCCGCCGGGCGCCGGGCCGACGCCCTGTTGGCCAGCTGTTTCAAGCTGGTGGTTCACCCGGCGCTGGCGTTCCTGTTCGGCCGCTTCGTTCTCGGCCTGCAGGACCAGGCCCTGTTCGCCGTCGTCGTCACCTCCGCGCTGCCCACGGCGCAGAACGTCTTTGTCGTCGCGAACCGCTACCGGACCGGGCTCACGGTCGCCAAGGACACGGTGCTGATCACCACCATCGTGGCGGTCCCGGCCATGATCGGGGTGGCCCTGCTGCTGGCCTGACGCCGTCGGCGTGCCTGCGGCCCGCGTCGGGACGCCGCCACTAAGCTAAGGGACGGCGTTCACGGCCACGCATGAGGCACAAACCGGGGGAAGCAAAAATGGGCAGCACAGCGGGCAGGAACGACGACGGCGCACGGGCCACCGGAACCAGGCGCCGCGGCGTCATCGACTGGATCGCCTGCGGCATCGCCGGGCTGGTGCTCGTTTCCTCCACCGCCTGCGCGGGACCGGCACCGGCGTCGGCGGACGTCGCCCCGGCAGCGATCCACACCTCGGAGCCGATCACGGCTTCCGCCTCCCCGACTCCCACGCCCTCCCCCTCGGCCGACCCGGAAAACCCGCTGGACCCGGACACCGCCCCCGCCGTCACTGTTGCCGGCGCCTCGGCTCCGCACGGGCAGCCGGCGTTCGCCAGCAAGGCCCTGGATGTGCTGGCCACGCTGCCCATCAAGGGCCGGGCTCCCAAGACCGGGTACTCCCGGGACCAGTTCGGCCAGGCCTGGGCCGACGTCGACCGCAACGGCTGCGATACCCGCAACGACATCCTCCGCCGCGACCTGACGGCGCAGGCGCTCAAGGCCGGAACCCACGACTGCGTCGTGCTCTCGGGCACCCTGAACGACCCCTACACGGCCAAATCCATCGCCTTCGTCCGCGGCAGCAGCACCAGTTCCGCCGTGCAGATCGACCACGTCGTAGCGCTCAGCGACGCCTGGCAGAAGGGCGCCCAGCAGCTCAGCACCGCCCAGCGCCTTGCCCTCGCCAATGACCCGCTCAACCTCCTGGCCGTCGACGGACCCACCAACACGCAGAAGAGCGACGGCGACGCCGCCACCTGGCTGCCGCCGAACAAGTCGTACCGCTGCGACTACGTGGCCCGACAGATTTCGGTCAAGGCCAGCTACTCGCTCTGGGTCACCCAGGCCGAACACGACGCCATGGCCCGGGTGCTGGCTGACTGCCCGGACGCCCAGGCACCGACCAACGAACCGGCTCCTGCCCCAGCCGCGGCTGCCGCGCCGGCAGCCCCCGCCCCGGCGGCTCCGGTCCAGCCCGCTCCGGTGCAGGCCGCTCCCCAGCCGGCCCCGCCCGCCGTCGTACCGGCAGCGCCAGCGCCCGCCGCCGTCTACTACGCCAACTGCACGGCCGTCCGTGCCGCCGGCGCGGCGCCCATCCGGCGCGGCCAGCCCGGCTACAGCAGCAAGCTGGACCGCGACGGCGACGGCATCGCCTGCGAATAGCGGGCCCCATCGCGGTCCCGGCCGCCCCTTCGCGCGGGCAGAGTCGGCCCTACTGTCACATCCGGGACTCCGGCGGTGTCTGGTGTTTAACAACGGTTCTTCGGACAGGAGTTAGACATGGCAGAGCAGCGCGTGATCATCATCGGGGCCGGCTATGCCGGGCTCATGGCAGCCAACCGGCTCGCCGGCCACTCACCGGAGGTCCGGGTCATGGTGGTCAACCCCGCGGCGGGCTTCGTTGAGCGGATCAGGCTGCACCAGGTTGCTGCCGGGACCCGGCCGACGGCGGCCGTCCCCCTCGCCTCGCTCTTGAACGCACGGGCGGAGCTGATCGAGAACAGCGCCGTCCGGATCGACCCTGCCCGGCGGCATGTCCACCTCGCCAGCGGCCGGACACCCCTGGCCTACGACGCCCTGGTCTACGCCGTCGGCAGCGGACATGCGTCCGGGGCCATCCCGGACACCGGGTACGGCTTCAACGACGCCGGCTCGGCCGGCCGGCTCCGGACCCGGCTCAGCAGCCTGCACCCCGGCAGCACCGTCACTGTGGTGGGCGCCGGACTGACCGGGCTCGAGCTGGTGACCGAAATCGCCCGTAACCACCGGCAGTTGCACCTGCGTCTGGTAACCCGCGGGAGCGCCGCGGGGAGCCTCTCACCGGCCGGCGCCCAGGCGGTCCGGGCCCGGTTGAGCCGGCTCGGCATCGAGGTGGTGGAGAATACCGACGTGCGGTCCTGCGACGAGTCCTCCCTCACCACCTCTGCGGGCGCAACCCTGCCCTCGGCCTGCACGGTCTGGGCCACCGGCTTTGCAGTCCCTCCCCTCGCCGGAGACAGCGGCCTGCCCACCGATGGCCGGGGACGGCTGCTGGTCGGCCCGTCGCTTTCCTGCCCGGACCACCCCGCCATTTTTGGCGCCGGCGACGCCGTCCGGGTCGAGGGAACGGCGGGCCGGCACCTGCGCATGAGTTGCGCGTCGGCACTCCCGCTTGGCGCCACCGCGGCCGACGGCATCATCGCGCGCCTCGAGGGCCGCGAACCGGCCCCGCTCTCTGCCGGCTACGCGCTCCGCTGCATCAGCCTGGGCCGGGGCGCCGGCCTCATCCAGTCCGTGACCGCGGACGACCGTCCCCGCCGGCCGATCCTCCGGGGTCCGCTGGCGGGGTTGGCCAAAGAGCAGGTCTGCAGGATGACGCTGTCCTGGCTCAGGGCCGAAGCACGCCAGAGCGGCTCCTTCATCTGGCCCCGGGGTCCCCTGCCGGCAGAGACCACCCGGCCTTCTGCCGGGGTGCGGTAGCGCCATGGATCCGGAAAGCTCCTCCGCCGAACGGGCCTTGGCTGAACAGGTCTTCAGCAAACACCGCCCGCTGCTGTTCACGATCGCCTACGAGATCACCGGGACCGTCGCGGACGCCGAGGATGTCCTGCAGGAAAGCCACCTGAGATGGTCTTCGACCGACCCGGAGGGCATCGGCAACCACCGGGCATACCTGGCCAAAATCGTCACCCGCCAGGCGCTGAACGTCCTGCGGAGCACGCGGCGGCGCCGCGAGGACTACGTCGGGCCGTGGCTGCCGGAGCCGGTCGCAACCCTCCCGGACGTTGCGGAGGACGCCGTCCTCGCGGAGTCCCTGTCGTTCGCCATGCTCGTCGTGCTCGAGAGCCTTTCCCCGGATCAGCGGGCGGTCTTTATCCTCCGCGAAGTCTTTGATTTCCCCTATGACGAGATCGCCGAGGCGATGGGAAAGACGACGGCGTCGGTGCGCCAGCTGGCGCACCGGGCCAAGGATCACGTGGCCGGCCGGACGCCGCGCTTCGACGTCGACCACCGGAAGCGGAAGGACGTCACGGACAGGTTCGTCGCGGCGACGATGGGCGGCGACGTGCAGGCCCTCATGGACGTCCTGGCGCCGGGGGCCGTTCTCCTCTCGGACGGCGGCGGCAAGGTCTCGGCGGCCCGCCGCCCGGTGGTCGGGGCCGTGAACGTGGCCCGGTTCCTGCTGGGGCTGGCCGGAAAGCCGCTCCCGGCCATGCGGGTGGAGCTGTCGTTGCTGAATGCGATGCCCGCCATCCTGATCTACAGCGGCGGGCGGCTCGACCTGGCCGTCGTCGTAGAAGCCGGTAATGACCACGTCACGGGACTGTACCTGGTACGTAATCCGGACAAACTCGGGGCCGCTGCCACGACCCGGCGCCTCTCCCGCTGAGCCGGCGTCGTCCCCCTCCCGCATCCACGCCTGTTCCCCCGCGTAACAAAATGTTCCTTTTTGCCTGTTGACGTTCCTTATTGTGCGATTATGATGGATAATCATGTGAGCTGCTTCACACCACCCGCACTGTTTCAAAGGAGAAATCATGACCATGCACGAAGACGCTCTGCGCCGGGCCTCCAGCCAGGGCGGGTGGGACCGCAGGACACTGCTGAAGACGTTCGGCGCCGGCGCCGTCGCCTTTGCGGGAGCGCCCCTGCTCAGCGCCTGCACCGGCGGCAGCGCTCCCGCCGCCAGCGGCAGCAAGACCGTCTCCTTCGGCTCCGGCTCCTCCGACGAGGTGCCCAAGGCCGCGTACAAGGCCGTCACCGACGCTTTCACCAAGAAGTCCGGCGTCACCATCAACACCAACGTGGTGCCCCACAACGACTTCCAGAACAAGATCAACACCTACCTTCAGGGCAGCCCGGACGACACGTTCACCTGGTTCGCCGGATACCGCATGCAGTACTACGCCGGCAAGGGCCTGCTGGCGCCGATCGACGACGTCTGGGAGAAGATCGGCGGCAACTACTCCGATGCCATGAAGAAGGCCTCCACCGGCGCCGACGGCAAGATGTACTTCGTCCCGAACTACAACTACCCCTGGGGCTTCTTCTACCGGAAGAGCCTGTGGGCCGAGAAGGGCTACGAGGTTCCCACCACGTACGACGCGCTCCTCGCCCTGGCCAAGAAGATGCAGGCCGACGGGCTGATCCCGATCGAGTTTGCCGACAAGGACGGCTGGCCGGCGATGGGTACCTTCGACTACCTGAACATGCGCCTGAACGGCTACCAGTTCCACATGGACCTCACCGCGCACAAGGAATCCTGGGACCAGAAGAAGGTCAGCAACGTCTTCGACACCTGGAAGGCGATGCTGCCGTTCCAGAACCCCAACGCCCTCGGCATGACCTGGCAGGACTCCGCCAAGAACATCGGCGACAAGAAGTCCGGCATGTACCTGCTCGGCTCCTTCCTCACCCAGCAGTACACGGACAAGACCGTCGCCGCGGACATCGACTTCTTCCCGTTCCCCGAGCTGGCGATGGAAGGCCGGGACGCCGTCGAGGCCCCGATCGACGGGCTTCTGCTCTCCAAGAAGGGCGGCCAGAACCAGTCCGCCAAGGACTTCCTGGCCTACCTCGGCACCCCCGAAGGACAGGACGTCTACGCGTCGGTGGACAGCTCCAACATTGCGGCGGCCAAGGGCGCGGACACCTCCAAGTTCTCCCCGCTGACCAAGAAAATGGCCGATGTCATCTCCAACGCCAAGAGCATCAGCCAGTTCTTCGACCGGGACGCGCTGCCGGCCATGGCCAACAACGTCATGATCCCTGCACTGCAGTCCTTCATCAAGGACGGCAACGTGGACGTCAAGAACCTGGAAGCCCAGGCCAAGTCCCTCTACGCCGCCCAATAGCGGCCGCTCGGGCCCTTTCATCCGGCACTAAGGAAATGTTCTTGTGAGTACACCATCCAAAACGAGCCCCGCCGGGGCGCGGCGTCCAGCCGCCGCCCGGGCGGGGCGGGTCCGGCGCCTCTCCAGCCGCGACAAGTGGGTCCTGGCCTTCATGGTGGGTCTGCCCACGCTGATCCAGCTGGTTCTGGTCTGGATCCCGACGCTGCTCTCGGCGGCCCTGTCCTTCACCCGGTGGAACGGCCTGAGCCTGGACGACATCAAGTCCGCAGGGCTCAACAACTACGACTTCATCGCGCAGAACTATCCCCCGTTCTGGCCCGCCGTGCAGCACAACGTGCTGTGGCTGGTGTTCCTCGCCGTGATCGCCACCCCGCTGGGCCTCCTGCTGGCCATCCTGCTGGACCAGAACATCCGCGGCACGAAGATCTACCAGAGCATCTTCTTCACTCCGGTGATGCTCTCCCTGGCACTGATCGGGGTCATCTGGCAGCTCTTCTACAACCGGGACAACGGCCTGCTGAACTTCCTGCTCGGCACCGCCGGCACCCCGCAGGCCGTCGACTGGTTCGGCGACTCCGGCGTCAACATCTGGGCCGCCCTGATCGCCGCAACCTGGCGGCACGCCGGCTACGTCATGATCCTCTACTTAGCCGGCCTCAAGGGCGTGGACCCCACCCTCCGCGAGGCCGCGCAGATCGACGGCGCCAACGCCGTGCAGACCTTCTTCCGGGTGATCTTCCCGGCCATGCGGCCCGTCAACGTCATCATCATCGTGATCACCGTGATCGAGTCCCTCCGGGCCTTCGACATCGTCTACGTCATCAACCGCGGCACCAACGGCCTGGAACTGATCAGCGCCCTGGTGATCCAGAACCTGGTGGGTGAGGGCCAGGTGATCGGCGTCGGCTCGGCACTGGCCGTCATCCTCCTGGTCATTTCCCTGGTACCCATCACGTTCTACCTGTCCCGGGCCTTCGGAAAGGACAAAGAGGCATGAGCATCGCACAGCCTACGGATGCACGCGCGGCCGGCCGTTCGGCCGCCGGGCGCAGCGCCGCGGCGGGAGCCGGCCGGCAGTCCAACGCCAAACGCAACAAGCCGCACTACGGCATCCACATTTTCCTGGTCGTTCTCGCGGTCATGTGGCTCATCCCCCTGGTCTGGACCATCTTCACCGCACTCCGCCCCAAGGCGGACACGGACAAGTACGGCTACTTCAGCTTCGGCGGGTCCTTCAACTTCGACAACTTCGCCCAGGCGTGGACCCAGGGCGGCTTCGCCCAGTACGCCTGGAACTCCGCCCTGATCACCATCCCCTCCGTCATCCTGGTGCTCTTCTTCGCCTCCATGATGGCGTTCGCGGTCAGCCGGGTCAGCTGGAAATTCAACGTCACCCTGCTGATCATGTTCACCGCCGGCAACCTGCTCCCCCCGCAGGTCCTCGCCGCTCCGCTATTCGAAATGTTCAAGCTGCTTCCGCTGCCCTACAGCGTCAGCGACTCCGGCAGCCTGCTCAACACCTACATCAGCGTGATCGCGGTGGACACGGCGTTCCAGATCGGCTTCGTGACCTTCGTGCTCTCCAACTACATGAAGGCCCTCTCCCCGGAGCTGACGGAGGCCGCCCTGGTGGACGGCGCGGGCATCTGGCGCCAGTACTGGGACATCATCCTGCCGCTGTGCCGCCCGGCCCTGGCCGCCATGGGCACCCTGGAAGTCATCTTCATCTACAACGACTTCTTCTGGCCCCTGCTGTTCCTGCAAAGCGGCGACCGGCTCCCGCTGACCACGGCAGTGAACAACCTGCAGGGCCAGTTCCTCTCCAACTACAACCTCATTGCCGCCGGCGCCATGATCACCGCCATCCCCGCCCTGGTGATCTACCTCCTGCTCCAGCGGCACTTCGTGGCCGGCCTGACCCTCGGCTCCAGCAAAGGATAACTGTGGACAACAGCACCAACCCCCACAACGCTTCGATGGACTACATCACCGCCCGCCTGGGCTCCGAAGGCTCCCCCATGCTGGCCTTCGGCGGCGACTACAACCCGGAGCAGTGGCCCGAGGAAACCTGGGCGGAGGACGTCCGGCTGATGCGCGAGGCCGGCGTGAACCTGGTCAGCGTCGGCATCTTCAGCTGGTCGCTGCTGGAACCCTCCGAGGGGGTCTACGAGTTCGGCTGGCTGGACCGGGTCCTGGACCTGCTGCACGCCAACGGCATCCGGGTGGACCTGGCCAACGCCACCGCCTCGCCGCCGCCGTGGTTCAGCCACAAGTACCCGCAGTCCCTTCCCGTGACGGCCGACGGCGTGCGCCACAGTTACGGATCCCGGCAGGCCTTCGCGGCCTCCAGCCCGGACTACCGCCGCGCCGCCGCCGCGCTGACCGAGCAGATCGCCCTGCGCTACAAGGACCACCCCGCCGTCGTCATGTGGCACGTCCACAATGAATACGGCTGCCACAACCAGCCGGACTTCTCTGACGGCGCGGCCGCCGGTTTCCGGCGCTGGCTGGAACGCCGCTACGGCACGCTCGACGGGCTCAACGCCGCCTGGGGCACGGCGTTCTGGTCCCAGCGCTACTCGGCCTGGGAGGAGATCCTGCCGCCGCGCACCTCCGGCACCTGGGTCAACCCCACCCAGCAGCTGGACTTCGCGCGCTACTCCTCGGACGAACTGCTGGAGTGCTACAAGGCCGAGGCCGCGATCCTCCGGTCCCACTCGGAGCACCCGGTCACCACCAACTTCATGGGCTTCAACATGGGCCTGCACCAGCCGGTGGACTACTGGCGCTGGTCCGAGGAAATGGACGTGGTCTCCAACGACCACTACCTGATCGCGGAGGACCTGCGGAACTACCAGGAGCTGGCCGCGACCGCGGACCTCACCCGGGGCTGGGCGCAGGGCAAGCCGTGGCTGCTGATGGAACACTCGACGTCGGCGGTCAACTGGCAACCCCGCAACATCGCCAAGGCCCCCGGTGAAATGCTGCGCAACTCGATGCAGCACGTGGCCCGCGGCGCCGACGGCGCGCTGTTCTTCCAGTGGCGGGCCTCCCGCGCCGGCGCCGAGAAGTTCCACTCCGGGCTGCTGCCGCACGCCGGAACGGAGACCAAGATCTGGCGGGAAGTGGTCCAGCTGGGCCAGGCCCTGCGCAGCCTGGCCGAGGTGGCCGGTTCCGTGGTCACCGGCCCCTCCGGCCGCGTGGACGTCGCCATCCTGCACGACACGGACGCCCGCTGGGCCTCCGAACTGGACTCCCATCCCAGCGTGGACGCCTCGAACATCGCCGAAACCCGGCGCTGGCACGACGCCTTCTACCGGGCCGGGATCCCTACCGACTTCGTCCGAAGCACCGATGATCTCTCCGGCTACCGGCTGGTGGTCGCCCCGATGCAGTACCTCATCGGCGACGCCGGCGTGGCCAACATCGACGGTTTCGTGCGGTCCGGCGGCCACCTGGTGGTCTCCTACTTCTCCGGTATCGTGGACGAAAATGACCACATCAGGCTTGGCGGCTACCCCGGCGCGTTCCGTGAGCTGCTCGGTGTCCAGATGGAGGAATTCTTCCCGCTCCGGGCCGGCGAGAGCGTCCCGCTCAGCCGTTTCGGGTCCGGTATGTGCTGGAATGAACTCGGACGGGCCACCACCGCGGACGTGCTCTCGGCCGTGGCCCAGGGCCCCGCGGCCGGGTCACCGGCCGTGACCCGCAACGTCGCCGGCAGCGGCCGCGCCTACTACGCCGCCACCGCACTCTCCCCCGAGGGGCTGCGGGAGCTGCTCTCGGTGGTCTGCGCCGACGCCGGAGTGGCGCCACTGGTGCCCGACCTGCCGGCAGACGTGGAGGTGGTCCGCCGCAGCAAGGACGGAACCCACTGGACGTTCTGCATCAACCACTCGGCCCGGGATGTCCGGCTGCCGTTGGAGGGCTTTGACCTCCTCACCGGCAGCGGGCTCGACGGCGGGCTGGGGCTCGCCGCCGGGGGCGTCGCCGTCGTCCGTTCCACTCCCCCGCAGAAACCCGCCCCGCAGTGACCGGTCCCGCCGGCCACCTCGACCCACAACGCTAAGAAGGACACCACATGCTCGCCGCAGCCCGCCACTCAGCCATCCTCGCCGAGGTCCAGCGTGAGCGGATCGTCCGTGTTGCGGACCTCGCCAGGATACTGGGCGTCTCGTTGATGACGGTGCGGCGGGACATCGAGGCCCTCGACGCGGCGGGTGCGGTGGAGAAAATCCATGGCGGGGCCAAACTCCCGGGCGGAGCCAGCACCCACGAGCCGGGCTTTGAGCTGAAGGTGACGCAGTTCAAGGACGAAAAGATGGCGATTGCCCGGGAGGCCGCCGCCCAGGTGCGCGAGGGCATGGCAGTGGGGCTCAGCGCCGGCACCACCACCTGGGCGCTGGCCCAGCTGTTGTCCGTCGGTCCGCGGATCACGGTGGTCACCAACTCGGTGCGGATTGCCAACGTGTTCCACCAGAGCCCGTCGCCGTCCACCGTGATCCTGACCGGCGGCGAGCGCACGCCCTCCGACGCCCTGGTGGGCCCCCTGGCCACGTCC
>DASSXE010000137.1:0-3007 GCA_035704125.1 Arthrobacter sp. | reverse complement strand
CCGGCTACTTCCGGCTGGGCAGCTTCCGGCAGTCCTCGGGGAAAATCGTGACGGTTTTTGCCGCCGAGACGGACTTCGCGCCGGAGCGGATCGTGAGCAACACCTTTCCGCTGGAGTGGCCCAAGGGCTCGGGCACCATCCAGGAGTTCCCCGAGATCGACGCCGCGGAGTGGGTCAGCGACGCGGAAGCACGCGAGCGGCTGGTCCGCGGCCAGCTCCCCATGCTGGACGCTTTGCTGTTGCACCTGCGGGGCCGCCCCGAGGAGACACCCGCTCCGGACGCATGACGACTTGTCATTGATTGTCACAAAATCGGCACGTAGTGTGACAGGAATCGTCAGAACACTTTTCGACCGGGAGTGACCATGAACCATGCAGGACGCCGGCTGTCCGCCCTTACGGCTGCGCTGGCCTTGACCGTGGCCGGGGGCGCCGTCGCCAGCCCGGCCTTAGCCGACCCGCGCGGGACCGACAAGACTCCGACGGCCACCGGCTACGGCGGCGCCGTGAGCACGGTGGATCCCGAGGCGTCCGCCGCGGCAATCGAAGTCCTCCGCGAGGGCGGCAACGCGGCCGACGCCGCCGTCGCCGCAGCCGCCACCCTCGGCGTCACCGAGCCTTACAGCGCGGGCGTCGGCGGCGGCGGCTACTTCGTTTACTACAACGCCAAGAGCGGCACGGTCGGCACCATCGACGGGCGAGAAACGGCCCCGGCCGGCATCAAACCCAACGCCTTCATCGACCCGAAAACCAACCAGCCTTACCGGTTCACGCCGGAGCTGGTTACCAGCGGTGTGGCCGTGGGAGTCCCCGGCACCCCCGCCACCTGGGAACGGGCCCTCAACCGCTGGGGAAGCCTGGACCTCGGTGAGGCGCTCAAGCCCGCCATCAAGGTCGCCACCCGCGGCTTCGTCGTCGACTCGACCTTCCGGCAGCAGACCCTGGACAACAAGGCGCGGTTCGCGGCGTTCCCGGCTACCAGCGCACTGTTCCTGCCCGGCGGCGACGCGCCCGCCGTCGGCAGCATCTTCCAGAACCACGACCTCGCCGCCACCTACCGGCTCCTCGCCCAGCAGGGCACCCAGGGCTTCTACACCGGCCCGCTCGCCGCGGACATCGCCGCCACCGTACAGAGTCCGCCCAAGGCTTCCGGCACCACGCTGCCCATTCCCGCCGGATCGATGACGACGGCGGACCTCGCCGGCTACCGCGCCGTCGACCAGGCCCCCACCCGGGTGGGCTACCGCGGCCTGGACGTCTTCGGCATGGCGCCCTCCAGCAGCGGCGGCACCACCGTGGGCGAGGCGCTGAACATCCTGGCGCCCGCCAACCTCGCCGGCATGTCCACCGCCGGAGCGCTGCACCACTACCTGGAGGCCAGCGCCCTGGCCTTCGCCGACCGCGGTAAATACGTCGGCGATCCCGCCCGGGTGGACGTCCCCACCGCAGCCCTGACCGATCCCCTCTTCGGCAAGGAGCGCGCCTGCACGATCGACCCGCTGCATGCGGCGGCCAAGCCGGTGGCCCCGGGCGATGTCAGCAACTACGACGGCGTGTGCCCCGCCAGCACGGCGCCGGCGGCCAGTGAAAAGGACACGGAGAACATCTCGACGACCAACCTGACCGTCGCGGACAAGTGGGGCAACGTGGCCGAGTACACCCTCACCATCGAACAGACCGGCGGCTCCGGCATGGTGGTGCCCGGCCGCGGTTTCCTGCTCAACAACGAACTGACCGACTTCTCCACGGTCTACGACGCCAAGGACCCGAACCGGATCGAACCCGGAAAGCGGCCGCGCTCCTCGATGGCACCGACCATCATCCTCAAGGACGGCGCGCCGTTCGTGGCCCTGGGCTCCCCGGGCGGCTCCACCATTATCACCACGGTCCTGCAGACCATCCTGAACCGGGTGGACTTGGGCATGACCATCTCCGAGGCCATCGCGGCCCCGAGGGCGGCGCAGCGCAACACCGCCAAGGTCACCGCGGAGCCGTCCTTCATCGCCGCCTATGGCGGCCAGCTGACCCCGTTCGGCCACCAGTTCACCCCCTCCGGGGACGCCTTCACCTCGGCCGCGGAGATCGGCGCCGCCACCGCCATCGAGTTCGGCCCGGGCGGGAAGCTGACCGCCGCTGCCGAACCGGTCCGGCGCGGCGGCGGCTCCGCGATGGTGCTCAACGTCGGGAAGTAGCCGGCGGGAAGCAGCCGGTGCCCGGCGGGTGACCGGTCAGGCCTGGGCGGCTCCGCTGCCCAGGCCTTTGGCGTACGCGGCCTGCCCCACGTGCTGGAGGCAGTCGGCCAGGGTGCTGACCAGCCGCACGCCGAGGGTCACGGGCGGGTCCCAGCGCTGATCGACGACGCGGTCCAGGGAGCTGTCGTCGAGGCCCCGGATGAATTCGACGGTCTGGCGGTGGACGGCGTCGTAGTAATCCTGCAGCAGCCCGGGCCCGGCGGTGACGGCGTCCACCTGCTCCGTGGAATGGCCGTATCCGGTGTCGCGCTCAGGCAGCGGGAGGCCGAAACGGGCGGCGAAGCCCTGTCCCGTCCAGACCTGCTGCCAGCCGGCGGCGGAGGCGAGCTGGGCGTCCTCCACCCGGGCCAGATGCCAGATCAGCCACGCCATCGAGTTACCGGAGCCCTCCGGCCGCCAGGCAAGATCCTGTTCCGTCCTCCCGTCCAGCGCGGCGGCCACGGCGTCACGGATCCTCCCGAAAGCATCCAGCAGCAGTTCGTTCGTCTTCATCCCTGTACCCTCCCGGGGTCGTTCGTTTCGCCCCATGCTGGCACGGTCCGCAGCCACAGGCCAGGGCCCCCGTTCCTGGGGACGCCGCCCTTGCGCTGAGCCGGGCGTCCCCGGTGTGCTACTTTCGGCCCATGACCACGCACCCGATCAGCCACGACGCCGACCGGCCGGCGGCGGCCGCCATCGGGCTGCTGGCCCGGCAGGGCTTCGACGCCACCTCCGTGGAGGAACTCGCGGAAGCCGCCGGGATGAGCCGCAGCACC
>DASSXE010000121.1:0-4624 GCA_035704125.1 Arthrobacter sp. | reverse complement strand
GGTGCCCGTGGTCTACTTCGTGATCACCGTCGGCCAGCTGCAGGGCGGGTCGTTCGCCGTCGTCGGCGCTGCGGACCAGGCAGCCAAGGTCTTCGTGGCCCAGTCCGACGCCGGCGCGGGCCGGGCCGCCGCCGAACAGGCCGTCCGGCTGGCGCTCGCTGACTACGGCCATCCAGCGGAGAACGCCACCCTAGAAACCAGCTGCAACCCCGCCGACTGCACCATGGCCGGGTCGGCCGTGACCGTCACCGTCCGGCTCACCGTGCCGCTGCCCTTTGTGCCCTTCGGCAGCCCTCTGAAACTCGACGCCGGCCACCTGAGCGCAACCGCCACCCAGATCGTCGGCCGGTTTCGTTGACAGGCAGGCGGAAGGACAAGGGCGAAGACGGCCAACTGATGGTCCTGATCGTCGGCTACGTCCTGGTGGCCCTGCTCGTGACGGCCGTGGTCGCGGCGGCCTCCAGCGTGTACCTCGAACACAAGAAGCTGCTGTCCCTGGCGGACGGGGCATCCATCGCCGCGGCCGACAGTTTCACCCTGGGGCAGATCAGTAGTGCCTCGGGCAGCCCCTCCGCCACCCTCAGCGGCGCCCGGGTCCGCGGGACCACCGCCGACTACCTCAACCGGGACGGCGCGTTCAACCGGTTCAGCGGCCTCGCCGTTGCCCCGGCCACGGGGAGCCCGGACGGGACCACCGCCGTCGTCGTCCTCAGCGCGTCCGTGCACCCGCCCATCGTGAATTTCCTGGTCCCGGACGGCATCCGGATCGAGGCGACGTCGACGGCGAGGTCGCGGCTGACGCGCTGACGTGCAACCGGGGTAGGCTTGAAAAACCATGGCAAACATTGATTTTCCCGCTGAAATCCGCGCGCTGCGCTCCACCTACGCCTCGATCGAGAACGTGTCCAACGTCGAGGCGTTGAAGGAAGACATCGCCGAATTGAGCGAGCGCGCCGGCGAACCGAACCTCTGGGATGACCCCGCTGCCGCACAGGTCATCACCTCGAAGCTCTCGCACAAGCAGTCGGAGCTGGAGCGGCTGAACAGGCTCGCCGCCCGGATCGATGACCTGGAAGTCCTGGTGGAACTTGGCCAGGACGAGGACGACGCGGACTCGATGGGCGAGGCCGCCACCGAACTCGAGTCCGTCCGCAAGGCACTCGCAGACCTGGAGGTCGTGACCCTGCTCTCCGGCGAATTTGACGAGCGCGAGGCCGTGGTCACCATCCGCGCCGGCGCCGGCGGTGTGGACGCCGCGGACTTCGCCGAGATGCTGCTGCGGATGTACCTCCGCTGGGCCGAACGCCACGGCTACCCGACCACCATCATGGACACCTCCTACGCCGAAGAGGCCGGCCTGAAGTCGGCGACCTTCGAGGTCAAGGCACCCTATGCCTTCGGCACGCTCAGCGTCGAAGCCGGCACCCACCGGCTGGTCCGGATCAGCCCTTTCGACAACCAGGGCCGCCGCCAGACCTCCTTCGCCGCCGTCGAGGTCATCCCGCTGATCGAGCAGACCGACTCCATCGAGATCCCTGACAACGAGATCCGCGTCGACGTCTTCCGTTCCTCCGGCCCGGGCGGCCAGTCGGTCAACACCACGGACTCCGCCGTCCGCCTGACCCACCTCCCCACCGGCACCGTCGTGTCCATGCAGAACGAGAAGTCCCAGCTCCAGAACCGCGCCGCGGCCCTGCGCGTGCTGCAGTCCCGCCTGCTGCTGCTCAAGAAGGAACAGGAAGACGCCGAGAAGAAGGCGTTCGCCGGCGACGTCAAGGCGTCCTGGGGCGACCAGATGCGCTCCTATGTCCTCAACCCCTACCAAATGGTCAAGGACCTCCGCACCGAACACGAGGTCGGCAACACCTCGGCAGTGTTCGACGGCGAGATTGACGACTTCATCGACGCCGGCATCCGGTGGCGCACGGACAACCGGAACGCGGAGAAGTAACCCGCCAATTCGCGCGACACGCCCCGGCGATCCGGCCGCAGCGCTGTGAGGCGTGCGTATAGTCGGAGGGCCGGTGCCCTACTTCCCCCAAAAGAAAGCCCGCGCCCCGGCGGCAGAACTGGTCTGAAAGATGCCCGGCTCCTGCTGGGTACATAGGGTCATGATCCGTTTCGAGAATGTCACCAAGGTCTACGACCAGAAAGCGCGGCCCGCGCTGGATTCGATCAACCTTGAGATCGACCGGGGCGAGTTCGCCTTCCTCGTCGGCGCCTCCGGCTCCGGCAAATCCACGTTCCTGCGCCTCGTGCTGAAGGAAGACCGTGCCTCCTCCGGCGCCGTCTACGTCGCCGGCCAGAACGTGGCCAAAATTTCCAGTTGGCGGGTTCCGCGGCTGCGCCGGGGGATCGGCGTCGTCTTCCAGGACTTCCGCCTGCTGCCCCAGAAAACCGTGTTCGCCAACGTCGCCTTCGCCATGCAGGTCATCGGCCGCAGCCGCAGCGTGATCCGCGAGACCGTTCCCGAGGTGCTCAAGACCGTCGGCCTGGAGGGCAAGGAAAACCGTCTCCCGCACGAGCTCTCCGGCGGTGAGCAGCAGCGCGTGGCGATCGCCCGCGCCGTCGTCAACCGTCCCGGCATCCTGCTGGCCGACGAACCCACCGGCAACCTGGACCCCACGACCTCCATGGGCATCATGGGCGTCCTGGACAAAATCAACCAGAACGGCACCACCGTGGTGATGGCCACGCACGACGACGACATCGTCAATGAGATGCGCAAACGCGTCGTGGAACTGCGCAACGGCGTGGTCATCCGCGACGAGGCCCGCGCCCTCTACACCTCGATGATCCCCGTGGTCGGCCAGTCCCGCCGGCTCCGCGACGCCAGCGGCCGCGACGACGCCGGGGAGGTCCAGCTGTGAGGCTCGCCTTCATCCTCGCCGAAATCGGCAGCGGCCTGCGCCGCAACCTCTCCATGGTGGTCTCGGTCATCCTGGTCACCTTCGTCTCGCTGACCTTCGTCGGCGCGGCCGGAATGCTCCAGCTGCAGATCAACCAGATGAAGGGCTACTGGTACGACAAGGTCCAGGTCGCGATCTTCCTCTGCAGTGACGGATCAACAGCGCCCGGCTGCGCCTCCGGCCCGGCCACCCCGGAGCAGCAGGACAACCTGCGCAAGCTGCTGCAGTCCCCGTCCGTGGCACAGTACGTGAACGACTTCCAATACGAATCCAAGGACGACGCCTACAAGCACTTCAAGGAACAGTTCTCCAACTCGCCAATTGTGGACTCGGTCACTCCTGATCAGCTGCCGGCGTCGTTCCGGATCAACCTCAAGGACCCGGAAAAGTACCAGGTCATCAGCGAGAACTTCTCCTCGCAGGCCGGGGTGGAATCCGTCATCGACCAGCGCCAGTTGCTGGAGCGGCTCTTCTCGGCGATGAACGCCGCCTCCTTGGTGGCCGTCAGCGTCGCCGGCGTGATGATCGTCTGTGCCATCCTGCTGATTGCGACGACCATCCGGCTTTCGGCCTTCAGCCGCCGCCGGGAAACCGGCATCATGCGCCTGGTGGGCGCGTCCAAGATGGTCATCCAGCTGCCGTTCATTCTTGAGGGCGTCATCGCGGCGGTGATCGGAGCCGCCCTGGCTTCCGGCACGCTCTGGGCCGTGGCGCACTTCTTCCTGAACGGCTTCCTGTCCAAGCAATACCCGGACACCGCCTTCATCTCCCCGGGACAGACGCTGATCCTGGCGCCGGCCCTTATCGGGCTCGGCATTGTGCTCGCCGGGATATCATCACTCCTGACCCTCCGCCGCTACCTGAGGGTTTAGCTTTGTGCAACGTAGAGGAACGCTCATGACACCGATGGCACGACGCACCGCAGCAGCCCGCCAGGCCGTCCGCCGTAGCCGCCTGGTCGGCGCCGCCGTGGTGTTGGCCCTGGCGGCCAGCCTCGGCGCGCCGGCCCCGCTGGCCGTAGCCGACAACCTCGAGGACCAGCAGGCAGCCCTCAGGGACCAGGCCGCTCAGGTCCAGGACTCCCTGGAGTTTGTCGACGCCAAGATCTCCCAGGCCGCCGCGGACCTGGTGGTCTACCAGGGCCAGCTTCCCGGCGCCCAGCAGTCGCTCCTCGAAGCCCAGGGCCGGGTGGCCGGGGCCGTCAAGGAGGTCGAGGCCCTCGCGGCCCGGGTCGACCTGGCGCAGCAGAACAAGGCCAAGATCACCCAGCAGCTTGAAAACGACAAGCAAAAGATCACCGACACCAAGAAGCTCATTGGCCAGATCGCCACGCAGGCATACAAGTCCGGCGGCGTGCCCTCCAACCTCTCGCTCTTCTTCGGATCGAACCAGGGCGGCAGCCTGACCGACACCATCGACCTGGCGGACCAGGCCCTTCGGAGCCAGAACTCCGCGATGGACAAGCTGACCCAGCAGAACGCCACCAACGTGAACTCGCAGGCACGTCTGCAGGCCGTCGAGGCCGAGATCAAGGACCTCAAGGCCAAGGCCGACGCCGCGCTGGCCCGAGAGAAGGCCGCCCGCGACGAGGCCGAGGCCAAGAAGGCCCAGGTGGACAAGCTCATCGCCGACACCACCCGGATCAACGCCGAACTGCAGGCCGCCAAGCCGGGAATCCAGAACCAGCTCGCCCAGGTGAAGGCGCAGCAGGATGC
>DASSXE010000426.1:0-4832 GCA_035704125.1 Arthrobacter sp. | reverse complement strand
CAACGCCTACGCGCCCTATTCGAAGTTCGCGGTGGGGGCGGCAGCCCTCACCGCGGACGGCCGGATCGTCAGCGGCTGCAACGTCGAAAACGCCAGCTACGGGCTCACCCTGTGCGCCGAGTGCGCCCTGGTGGGCAACCTTCACATGACCGGCGGCGGCCTGCTGCGCGCCTTCTACTGCGTCGACGCCGACGGCACCGTGCTGATGCCGTGCGGCCGGTGCCGGCAGCTGCTCTACGAATTCCGGGCCCCGGACATGGAACTCATGACCACCCAGGGCATTAAGACCATGGACCAGGTGCTGCCCGACGCCTTTGGCCCCCAACATCTGGAGGAAACCCGATGACCCCGTCCACCAGCAACAACACCGAAGCCTTCGACGCCGTCGACATCATCCGCATCAAGCGGGACAAGGGCGTGCTCAGCGCGGCGCAGATCGACTGGACCATTGACGCCTACACCCGCGGCGCCATCGCCGACGAGCAGATGGCGGCCCTGAACATGGCCATCCTGCTCAACGGCATGGACCGGGCGGAAATATCCCGCTGGACCGCCGCGATGATCGCCTCCGGCGAGCGGATGGACTTCTCCAGCCTCCGCCGGCCCGACGGCGGCGTGAAGGCCACCTCGGACAAGCACTCGACCGGCGGTGTGGGGGACAAGATCACCCTGCCGCTGGCCCCGCTGGTGGCCGTGTTCGGCGTCGCCGTCCCGCAGCTCTCCGGCCGCGGCCTGGGCCACACCGGCGGCACCCTGGACAAGCTCGAGTCCATCCCGGGCTGGCGCGCGGACCTGAGCAACGAGGCCATGCTGGCGCAGCTGCAGGACGTCGGCGCCGTCATCTGCGCCGCCGGCGCCGGGCTGGCACCGGCGGACAAGAAGCTCTACGCCCTGCGCGACGTCACCGGCACCGTGGAGGCCATTCCGCTGATTGCCTCCTCGATCATGAGCAAGAAGATCGCCGAGGGCACCGGGTCGCTGGTGCTGGACGTCAAGGTGGGCAGCGGTGCCTTCATGAAGGACGAGGCCCGGGCCCGGGAACTGGCCGAGACCATGGTGGCCCTGGGCAAGGACGCGGGCGTGAACACGGTGGCCCTGCTGACCAACATGAACACCCCGCTGGGACTGACCGCCGGCAACGCGATCGAGGTCGAGGAGTCCGTGGAGGTCCTGGCCGGCGGCGGCCCGGAGGACGTCGTCGAACTCACCGTCCGGCTGGCCGAGGAGATGCTGGCCTGCGCCGGTGTCCGTGACGCGGACCCGCGGGCCGCGCTGCGCGACGGCCGGGCCATGGACGTCTGGAACCGGATGATCGAGGCCCAGGGCGGCGACCCGCGCGCCACGCTTCCGGTGGCCAAGGAATCCGAAACCGTCTACGCCCAGGCCGACGGCGTGCTGGTGGAGCTCGACGCGATGGCCGTCGGCGTCGCCGCCTGGCGCCTCGGCGCCGGCCGGGCCCGCAAGGAGGACCGGGTCCAGGCCGGGGCCGGGGTACGGATGCACGCCAAACCCGGCGCCATGGTGCGGGCCGGCGAGCCGCTGATGACGCTGCTGACCGACACCCCGGAGAAGTTCGACCGGGCCAAGGAAGCACTCGAGCACGCCGCGGTGATCGCCCCCGAAGGATCCCGTCCGGCGCAGCAGCTGATCATCGACCGCATCGCCTGAGACCGGCGCAGGGACCCGGCAGTACACTGGCTGCACAGCAGTCCGGGAGAAACCGGGTCCCGCCGTGCGTTAGGAAACCGTGCAGGCAATTAACGACTTCATCCTGGCAGCCGCAGGCCAGCCCTGGGTTCTCCTCCTGGTCTTCGCCTGCTGCCTGATCGACGGCTTCTTCCCGCCGGTGCCCAGCGAATCGGTGGTGGTGGGCCTCGCCGCCGTGACCGCGTCGGCCGGCGTGCCCGACCCCGTCCTGCTGCTGGTGGCAGCTGCCGCCGGCGCGTTTTGCGGGGACAACATCGCCTACACGATCGGCCGCTCCGCCGGGACCGAACGGTGGGCGTGGATGCGCGGCTACCGGACCCAGCGGGCCCTGGCCTGGGCGGGACGCGAGCTGCGGAAACGCCCGGCGTCACTGATCATGGTGGCCCGGTTCGTTCCGATCGGCCGGGTGGCCGTGAACCTGACGGCCGGCGCCACCGGGTACACCCGTTCCCATTTCATCGGCCTGACGGCCCTGTCCGCGGTGCTGTGGTCGGCGTATTCGGTGGGCATCGGGATGTTCTTCGGCCAATGGTTCGACCGCAACCACCTGCTGGCGGCCACTATTGCCATTATCTGTGCGGTACTTCTCGGCATCGCCGTCGACGTCACCCTCAACAGGCTGCGAAGGCAGGCGCCGGCCGCACCGCTCCCGGCCGAGCGGAACCAGCCGGTTCCACCCGCCGACGGCTAGACTCAAGGCCGGGGCCGCGGCTGGTGCGGCGGCCCTCCCGGGCCGGGCCGCGTAGCGCCGGACGGACCGGCCGTGGGACACTTAGATGCGATTCACATCACGCCGGTCACGCCGGCAGCGGCACTTTCCGTTCCGCACCTTTTCCTTAGTTCACCCCTTCAGTTGCCTAGGAGCACAGCCCGCGTGGAGTTCATTAATGAGGCCGTGCTCCATGCCGCCGGCCAATGGTGGATTTATCCCCTCCTGCTGGTCTTCTTCTTTGTCGACGGCTTCGCCATGGTGGTCCCCAGCGAGACGCTCATCGTTGCCCTTGCCGCCTACTCCCGGCACAGCGGCGAACCCAACCTGTGGATCCTCGGCCTCACGGCGCTGGTCGGCGCGATCGCGGGCGACAACATGGCGTACCTGCTGGGCAGCCGGATCGGCCTGGAACGTTTCCGCTGGATGCGTAAACCAAAGGTCCAGCGCGTCTTCGCCTGGGCCCGCTACGAACTGGAAAAACGCGGCGCCGTGCTGATCTTCACCGCCCGCTATATCCCTTGGGGCCGCGTGGCCGTCAACTACGTCGCCGGCACCACCGGGTTCCCGCACCGCAGGTTCTTCCTGCTCGACGCCGTCGCGTGCCTGACCTGGGTGATCTACTCGCTGGGCATCGGCGTGCTCGCGAGCTCCTTCCCCTGGCTGCACCACAACCCGCTGCTGAGCGCCGGGATCGCCGTCGTCTTCGCGATCGTCCTGGGCGTCGGCGTCGACCACGCCCTGCGCTGGTGGCACAAGCGCCTGGGCCGCCGCGACGAAGCGGCCGCGGCAGCGCTGGAGTCCGAACCGTCCGCCCCCGTCCGGGCCACGGAGCCGGACGCGTCCCGCAAGTAGCGCCCGGCGCCGTCCGACCCTAAGGTTGGAACGTGACTGAGACTATTGCTGACGCTGCCCCTGACCTCGAATTCGACCTGAAGGGCCTCCCCAAGGTTTCCCTTCACGACCACCTGGACGGCGGACTGCGTCCGGCCACCATCATTGAACTGGCCGAAAAAGTCGGCCACACTTTGCCCTCAACCGACCCCGTCGCCCTGGGGCAGTGGTTCCGCGAATCAGCCGACTCCGGCTCACTGGTCCGCTACCTCGAGACGTTCGACCACACCATCGCCGTGATGCAGACCAAGGAGGGCCTGTTCCGGGTCGCCAAGGAATTCGTTGAGGACCTGGCGGACGACGGCGTGATCTACGGCGAGGTGCGCTGGGCTCCGGAACAGCACCTGCAGCAGGGCCTGTCCCTGGACGAGGTCGTCGAAGCCGTCCAGGAAGGCCTCGACGCCGGCGTCGACGCGGTCTCCGAGACCGGCCGCGAAATCCAGGTCGGCCAGCTGATCACCGCCATGCGGCACGCGGACCGCGGCCAGGAAATCGCCGAACTCGCCGTCCGGCACCGCCACCAGGGCGCCGTCGGCTTCGACATCGCCGGCGCTGAGGACGGCTTCCTGCCCTCCCGGTTCAAGGACGCCTTCACCTACCTCGCCCAGCACAACTTCCCGGCCACCATCCACGCCGGTGAGGCCGCCGGACTCGAGAGCATCCAGTCCGCGCTGGTCGACGGCCGGGCCCTGCGCCTGGGCCACGGCGTCCGGATCGCCGAGGACGTCAGCATCGAGTTTGAGGAAGCCGACGCTGACGGCGACATCGACGCCGACGCCGACGAGGTGGCTGACACCATCGGCATGGTGACCCTTGGCGAGCTCGCCAGCTGGGTCCGGGACCGCGGCATCGCCCTGGAGATCTGCCCGTCCTCGAACCTGCAGACCGGAGCCATCGCCGGCTTCGGCGAGGGCATCGAGAGCCACCCGGTGGACATGCTCTACCAGCTGGGCTTCAACGTCACGATCAACACGGACAACCGCCTGATGAGCGGCGTCACCCTCACCGACGAGTTCGAACTGCTGGTGGAGACCTTCGACTACGACCTGGATGACCTGCTGGAGCTGACCCTGAACGCCGCCGAGGCTGCCTTCCTCCCGCTGGAGGAGAAGGAAGCACTGGTCGAGTACATCAACGAGGCCTACGCCGACCTTGGCTGATCCCTCCGAGGCTGCCCGCTCCGAGGCAGTGGACGCGCTCCTGGACGTTATCGCCCAGCTCCGCGCCCACTGCCCCTGGATGGGCGCCCTCAGCCACGAATCCCTCATCGAGTACCTCCTCGAGGAGGCCTACGAGGTCGCGGAGACCATCGAGTCCGGCGGCGGCGACGCCGAACTCCGGGCCGAACTCGGCGACGTCCTGCTCCAGGTGGTCCTGCACGCCCGCCTCGCGGAGGAACGCGGCGCCTTCGGCTTCGACGACGTCGCCCGCGGCCTGCGGGAGAAGATGATCCGCCGCAATCCCCACGTCTTCCGCCCCGACGGCACCCTGCAGGACACCTTCCCGGCCACCGTGCAACAGA
>DASSXE010000462.1:0-4999 GCA_035704125.1 Arthrobacter sp. | reverse complement strand
CCGGTGATCGGGAAGTTCTCCACGGCCCGGAGGGTGTGGACGCCCCAGTAGGCGTCGGCGGGCACGTCCCGGTCGCCCAGGAGGTCGTGTTCCGAGCGGAAGTCGGTGGTTTCGGAGGAGGTCATCGCGATCCTTAGCGGGCGTCGGGAGTGGGTGAGGAGTAAGGGGAGCCGAGGAAGTCGGTGGCCTGCAGCAGGCCGACGGGCCGTCCGCCGCCGAGGACAGGGGAGGAGGCGAGGCGCGCCAGGGGTGCGGTATCGACGTCGAGCGCTGCGAGGAGGCGGACCGTCACCGGCATCCGTGCGCGGTCGCCGCCGTCGGAGATTTTGACGGCGACGGCGCGGCCGTCCGGCAGGCCTGCGAGCTGGACGCCCTCGAAGCCGTCCTTCGCCACCAGGCCCGGCACCAGCCGCATCAGCGCGGTGACGTCGCGGCCTTCGCCGGCCACCATCGCCGGGTGCCGGCGCATGGCGTTGGCCACCGCGGCCTCCGCGCTGCCGTCACCGGCGGCGATCCTGCCAAAGGCGCGGGCCATGCCGCCCAGGGTCAGGGCGAACAGCGGGGTGCCGCAGCCGTCGGTGGAGGTGCGGTGCGGCGCCTCGCCGGTCAGTTCTATCACGGTCCCGGCCACGAGCTGCTGCAGCGGATGCGCGGGATCGAGGTATCCCTGGACCGGCCAGCCGTTGATGACGCACGTGGCGGCCATGGCGGCGTGCTTGCCGGAACAGTTCTGTGCGGGTTGGCTGGCCTGCCCGCCGGTGCGGAGCCACTCCTCGCGCTCGCGGACACCGTAGGGAAGATCGGTGCTGTTCTCGAGGGCCGACGCGTCCAGGCCGTGCAACCCCAGGATCCGCAGGGCGCCGTCGCGGTGCTCGGCGGCGCCCGAGTGGCTGGCGGCGGCGAGGGCCAGGAGCTCCTCGGGCAGCTCGAGGCCGGCGCGCACCATGGCTACCGCCTGGAGCGGTTTCAGGGCCGACCGCGGATAGAACGGGGCCTGGGGGTCGCCCGCCGAGAACAGGGCGGAGCCGTCAGTGGCGGTGGCGATCGCCGAGCCGTAATGGACGCTCTCGGCCACGCCGTCGCGGGTCTGGGCTGCCAGCGGAACGTGCCGTGGCAGGCCTGCCGGATCCAGGGGAGCCGGGGCCGGAGCCGGGGCGGGGGCGAGGGAAGGCGAGGTCATGGGGTCCTTTGCGGGGAGCGGAACGGGCGGGTGGTGAACCGAGGCTGTGTGTGCCGGTTCAGGCGGCGGTGTGGGGGTGCAGGATCGAGGTGAGGGCCTCGCCGACGGCGTGCAGGTGCTGGCTCATGGCGATGCGCGCCGTGGCGGCGTCACCGGCCTCGATGGCGGCCAGGATCCGCCGGTGTTCCTCGTCGGAGGCATGTTGCCGGTCCGCGACCATGTTGAGCGTCTCGGACTGGGAGGCCAGCGCTTCCCGGATGTCCGCCACGACGTTCTCAAAGACCTTGTTGCGGCTGGCCTTCGCGATCAGGGCGTGAAAGTTCGAGTCCAGGCCAACCCACACCTCGGGGTCATCCTCACTGGCCATCGCGGTGACGATGTCCCGCAAGGTCTCCAGGTCTTCCTCCGAGCGCCGCTCGGCCGCTAGACCGGCGGCCGGAACCTCGATGTGCGGCCGGGCCTCAGTGAGGTCCAGCGCCGAGTACTGGCCGAGAACCAGGTCCTTTGCGACGTGATCGGCGACGACGAAGGTCCCGCGGCCGGTCCGGGTCACGGTCAGCCCCAGGGCGGTGCAGGACCGGAGGGCCTCCCGGACCACCGAGCGGCTGACGCCGTATTGCTGGGCGAGGGTTGCTTCGGAGCTGAGCTTGGCGCCGATGCCGAGCTTGCCGGATTCGATATCCGAGCGGAGGACGTTGAAGACGGCTTCGGCCGCGCTGAGGCGGGCCAGCGGCTGTCCAGCTGTCCGGCTGTCTGACAGGTTCACACCTCCAATATGGCAGGGGTCACACTACGGTGTCAACCGTGCCGGACGAAGACCGGGCTTTGCCGGGTTGGAACCGGGCTGCAGTCCGGCTAGATGCCGAGGGAGGAGAGGCTTTGCCGGAGCGTCTCGGCGCTGTGATGCAGGGAGGCTTTCTCGCCGTCGTCCATCGGCGTTTCCAGCACCGTCCGCACGCCGCCGTGGCCCACGATGCTGGGCAGGGACAGGGCCACGCCGGAGATCCCGTACTGTCCGTTCAGCACGGTGGAGACCGGGAGGACCGCGTTCTCGGCGCGCATCAGCGCCTCCACGATGCGGGCGCCGGAGAGCCCGATCGCGTAGTTGGTGGCGCCCTTGCCGGCGATCACCTTGTAAGCGGCCTGGGTGACTTCCCGGGCGGTGTCGGCGAGGTAGCCGGGGGTGAAGATGCGCTCGCCGTCGACCGTCCAGTCCCTGATCGGCATCGGGCCGATGGTGGCGCCGGACCAGACAGGGAACTCGGTATCGCCGTGTTCGCCCACCATGCTGGCGTGGACGCTGCTGACCGAGACTCCGGCCCGGTGGGCGAGCAGCCAGCGCAGCCGCGAGGTGTCCAGGACCGTGCCGGAGGAGAAGATCCGCGACGCCGGCAGGCCGGTGATCTTTTGCGCCGCGACCGTGAGGACGTCGCAGGGGTTGGTGACCAGCACGTACACCGCGTCCGGAGCGTGCGCCAGCAGCTGCGGCATGAGCTGTTCCAGGATGCGGACGTTGGTTCCGGCCAGGTCCAGCCGGGTCTGGCCGGGGGACTGCTTGGCTCCGGCGGTGATGACGACGACGTCGGCGCCCTCGACGGCGCTGATATCGCCCCCGCCGTCGACGGTTGCTGCCGCCGCGGTGAACTGGGTGCCGTGGGCGAGGTCCAGAACCTCCGCCTCCGCCTTGGCCGCGTTGACGTCGAAGAGCGCCACGTGGCTGGCCGATCCCCGGATCAGGGCTGCGTAGGCCAGCGAAGTGCCGACGCTGCCGGCGCCAACCACGGCAAGTTTGGTACCGGAGCGAGCGGGCATGGGTTCCTCCAACGTGTTCGTCGGGCCTGTGCGGGTATGTCCGTACCTTACGCCCGTGCGGTCCCCTCGGTGTTTGGGTCAGCCGGCGGGCGTGACGACAGCGCCGGCCGTTTCGCCGCCGTCAATGACGAATTCAGCGCCGGTGACGAAGGAGGATTCGTCGCCGGCAAGGTAGACGGCCAGGTCGGCTATCTCCGTGGGCTGGCCGATGCGGTGCAAGGCGATGTGGGCGGTGTCAAAGGACATGCCCTCGGTCATGGGCGTCTGGATCACGCCGGGGTGCACTGAATTGACCCGGATGCCGTCCCGGCCGAGGTCCAGCGCCGCGGCCTTGGTCAGCCCCCGCACACCGAATTTCGACGCCGTGTAGCCGGAAAGGTTTTCGTAGCCGCGGACGCCGGCGATGGAGGAGACGTTGATGATGGAGGCGGAGCCGGCCCTGGCGAGGGCGGCGACGGACGCCTTGATGCCGTTGAAAACGCCGGTGAGGTTGACGTCGATGATGCGGGCCCACTGCTCGTGCGGGTACTCGTCGATCCGGCCGAAGTTCACGATGCCGGCGTTGTTGACCAGAACACTGAGGCCGCCGAAAGTGCTCACCGCTTCGTTCACGGCGGCGTCCCAGTCGGCGGGCCGGGTCACGTCCAGATGGACGAAGCGTGAGTTGCCGTCCAGCGCCGCGAGCAGGCGGGCGCCGTCGTCGTCCAAGACATCCGCGACGACGACGCTGGCGCCTTCGTCCAGGAAGCGGCGGGCCATCGCCGCTCCGATGCCGCGCGCTCCGCCGCTGATCAGCGCAACCTTGCCGTCCAACCGTCCCATCCCGGGACCTCCCGATCGGTAACCGTCCACGACGGGCCGGCCGCCTCCGGCCAGCCCTCCCAGCATGCCCGTGCGGGCGGGCGCGGGGCAGGGCCGTTATGCCCTGCGGATAACGCCGCGCTCCGGCGCGCGGGATCCTTAGAGGTGCTGGATGCCGGCCCGCTGCATGGCGTCCTTGTAGACAGCGACGTTTTTGGCGAGGAGTTCTTCCTGCTTGGCCGGCGAAACGGCGAACGCGCGGCCGCCAAGGGCCGTGGCCTTGTAGATCTTGACGCCGCGGTTCTTCAGTGACGAGTGGTACGTCTTCTCGAAGAGCGTGAGGAAGGCGTGGGCGTCGGCGCCGTGCGCAATGATCGCGGAGGTGCGCTTGTTGATCTTCATGAACTGGCGGAAGGGCCGGAGACCGTCGGTCTTTTCCTGGACATTCAGGGCCGAGGGGAGCTCGGGATCGCGGACCCACGGGTAGGCGTTCCACGGCATCACGTAGCGCGGATCGAGTTCGACGGCCTCGTAGATGGACGTGGCGCGGCGGGCGGCTTCGTCCTCGTTGAAGTGCGAAACGAAGCCCGACTCGCAGCCCTTGCCGGGCGCGATATGGAGGCTGACAATCCGGCACTCGTCCTCGTCGTGGACGGGGTCAATATAGGGGACGACAGACCCCGGCTTCTTCTCCATGAGTTCGTCACAAAGTTGGGTCACCGCCGCGATATTCGGTTCCTGCAGCAGGGCCTTTTTCTCGTCCCAGTCAATCGTCACGATCTCTCCCTCAGCACTCGGCGTCCAGAATCAGGCGTCTTCCTCCACTCTACGCTTGTGAGCGGAGACGTGTTTTCGGCCGTACCGGAAGAGTCGGTGGACCCCTAGCAGCAGCCGTCATGCCGGGCGTACGATTAAATCGCCTGCAGGTAACCATCTGATTTGCACGGGTCGTTCAGGACGTTTCGGTGTCCGGGCCAGCTCATAGCGAGATCGCGAAGGTACCTGCAGGTCCTGTGTTTAAGGCCGGGTTCGGCGTTTGAGGCGGGGTTCGAATGAGTGCCCTGGCCTTTCTGCGGCGGACGCGCCGTGGGGCCCGGATCCTGGCTGAAGCGTCCGGGGTCCGAAATCCCGCAACCATGACGGTGCTTCTCACCTCCCGCGGCGGTATCTCCGTCACCGCCTCCTTCACTGCGTCTTTTCTTGTCG
>DASSXE010000459.1:0-4876 GCA_035704125.1 Arthrobacter sp. | reverse complement strand
GCCAGCGCAGCCAGAACGGGACACGGGTGGAGTTTTGCCGCTTGGTTTTCATGGCGTCCTTCTCTGGGGGCGGTACGGAGTAGACTTCAGTAAATCATAGATTATCTCTATGATGGATATAAGTGACTGGCTAGAGAAATTCTAAATCCCGCCGGATGCCAAGGCCACTGGAGTAAACTCCGGGAGGCGCCAACCACGGCGGCCCTTTGGACGTGCAGGAGGTGAGCAGTGCCAGCTGAAGCATCGCGCCGCCCGGATGCCGCCGGACCACCGCCGCTGGTGCGGCTGCTCCAGGAGTTCAGCCTCGAGGCCAACCGCTACGTCGACGCCGCCGGGGCCCGCAATGACATGCACCGCACCGACCTGAACGCCCTGTCCGTGATCATGGAGCACACCGCCAAGAACCAGGTGGTCACCCCCGGCGTGCTGCGCCGCGAGCTGCACCTAAGCTCCCCCGCCACCACGGCACTGATCGACCGCCTCGACCGCTCCGGCCATGTGGTCCGCGAGCGGGAGGGTACTGACCGCCGGCAGGTCCAGCTCAAGATGACACCCAAAGCCTACGAAGACGGCGGCGCCATGTTCCTGCCGCTGGCGCGCCACATGGGCGCCGCCATGGACGGCTTCACGCCGGCGGAACTGGAGACTGCCACCCGCTTCCTGGCCGCCATGATCGACGCCACCGTCCGCGCCCGCGAGGAAGCTTCCGGAAGCGCGTAGCCTGTCGCTATGAGCGCCGAAAAGCCCGAGGACGTCTACACCCACGGCCATCACGACTCGGTGGTCCGCGCCCATGCTTCCCGCACCGCCGAGAACTCCGCGGCGTTCGTCATCCCGCACCTGACCCCGGGAGCCTCGGTGCTCGACGTCGGCTGCGGCCCGGGCAGTATCACCTGCGACTTCGCCGTCCTTGCCAGCCCCGGCCAGGTCACCGGACTGGACCGCTCCCCCGAGGTAATCGCCCACGCGACGGCGCTGGCAGCCGAGCGAGGGGTGGCCAATGTGCGCTTCGTTGCCGGCAACATCTACCGCCTGGACTTCGACGACGAGAGTTTCGACGTCGTCTACGCGCACCAGGTGCTCCAGCACCTCACCGATCCCGTGGCCGCCCTGCGGGAGATGCGCCGGGTGGCAAAGGCCGGCGGCATCGTGGCCGTCCGCGACGCCGATTTCCACGCCATGAGCTGGTATCCGGCCGTCCCCGAACTGGATGAGTGGATGGAGCTGTACCAGCGGATCGCCCGCCGGAACGGCGCGGAACCGGATGCCGGGCGGCGGCTGGTGGCCTGGGCGCAGGCCGCCGGCTTCACGGACGTCGCTCCCTCCAGCAGCAACTGGCTTTACGCCACCGGCCAGACCCGCCGGTGGCAGGCCCGGGTATGGGGCGAACGGGTGCTGCATTCGGCCTTCGCGGAGCAGGCCGTGGACTACGGGTTCGCCACCCCGGCGGACCTCAGCCGGCTGGCCGCCGGCTGGCATCGCTGGGGGTCCACCGAGGACGGCTGGTTCCTGATCCCCAACGGCGAGGTCATCGCCCGCGCCTGACCCCGGCACTCCCCCCGGCTCATACTCCGCCATCCACAGCAACGCCACAGTGCCGCCAAAGTCCCGCCACATCCGCGCGGACCACGCTGGTAACAGCCGCAAAGGTCGGCTGGCCCGGATCCCGGGCGCCAGGAAAAGGAGCAACACCATGGCAAAAATCAACAAGACCACGGCGGCCATCATGCTCGCCGCGGTGATCGGCGGCGGCGCGATCGGCGCCTCGGCCGTTCCCGCGATGGCGGCGGACACCGCAGGAACCACCACCTCCAGCAGCACCTCCGGCACGGCGGCTGGCGCCGGCGGCTACGGGGCGGCCGGGTCGAACAGCGGCCAGCGCGGACCGCACCAGGCCAACGGCAAGACCGAGGAGGTCCTCACCGGGGACACCGCCACGAAGGTGGAGGCGGCCGTCAAGGCAGCCCAGCCGGGGGCAACGATCGACCGGATGGAGACCGACGCCGACGGCGCCACCTACGAAGCGCACATCACCAAGGCGGACGGCAGCCAGGCGACCGTCCTGCTCGATGGCAGCTTCGCCGTGACCGGCACCCAGGATATGGGCCAGGGCGGACCCGGCGGTCATGGCGGCGACGGCGACGGCGACGGCGACGGCGGAGCAGGCCAGGGCGGCGACGCCCCTGCCGCCAACGGCTGACGCCCCGGGACCGGCCCGGCTCCCCGCTGGTTGCCCCGGGCTGCGGCACCGCCGCAGTCCGGAGGCACTCCGGGCAGCCCCGGGCCATTCCCTCCCCGGCGATCTCCCGCTAGGGTGCAGGCACAGACCCGATGTGAGGAGAGCGTATGCGCAAGGTAACGGCCGGATTGTTCAGCTCCGTGGACGGCGTGGTGGAAGACCCGTTCCTGTGGCAGTTCGACAGCTTCGACGCGGAGCTGGGCGCCGGCATGGGCGAGATGATGGGCCGGATCGACGCCGGGCTGCTGGGCCGGGTGGGCTACCAGCAGTGGGCGGAATACTGGCCAAATGCGGAGGCCGACGCGGAATTCGGCGGCTTCATCAATCCGCTGCCCAAGTACGTGGCCTCCCGGACCCTCACCGGCGACCTGGCCTGGCAGAACTCACAGCTGATCGACGGCCCGCTGGAGGACTTCGTTGCGGAGCTGAAGCAGGGCGACGGCGGCGACATCGGCGTCTTCAGCAGCATTTCGCTGGTCCGCCAGTTGTTCTTCGCCGGGCTGCTCGACAGCCTGATGCTGATCGTCCATCCCGTGGTGGCCGGCAGCGGGCGGCGGCTCTTCACCGAGGGCGACCCGCTCACCCGGCTGGAGCTGCAGTCCTCCGAACAGACCAGCAAGGGCAACATGATCCTGAATTACGGCCGCCTGGACTGACCCGGGCCGGTTGGACAGGGCGCCGGATGCGGGCTGCCGGGTTGCTGAACCGTAAACTTGGCAGGTGCAATTTTCCCTCTGGCTGGCCCTCGCCGGCGCCGGCGTCCTGATCAGCTTCACGCCCGGCGCGGGCGCCATCAACACCATGAGCAACTCGCTCAACTCGGGCTTCCGGCGGTCCATCTGGGGAATCCTGGGCCAGCAGGCGGCCCTGGTGGTGCACATCCTGATCGTTGCCCTCGGCGTCGGGGTGCTGGTGGCGAGTTCGCCGCTGGCGTTCAACATCATCCGGTACGCCGGAGCGGCGTACCTGGTCTACTTGGGCATCCAGCAGTTCCGCCACAAACCGGACCTGGACCAGGAAAAGGCTGCCGCACTGCGGAACGAGCCGGCCCTCTCCATGTTCCGCCGCGGTCTGTGGGTGAACCTGCTGAATCCGAAGGCGATTGTCTTCTTCCTCGCCTTCATGCCGCAGTTCATCCGCCCGGACCAGCCCCTGCTGGCGCAGTACCTGGTGCTGTCCGCCACCGTGATCGTGATCGACATCCTGGTCATGTGGTTCTTCTTCGCCGCGGCGGCCAAGTCATTCCAGCGGTTCACCCACGACGCCCGCGGCCAGCGGATCCTCAACCGGACCTTCGGCGTGCTGTTCATGGCCGTCGGCGTGCTGCTGGCCCTCATTCACTAAACGATTCACTAAACGCCGCCCCCGGGTGGCTCAGACCGCGCCGGGGGTCAGCTTCCGCAGCTCGGCCTTGCGGATCTTGCCGCTGGCGGTCCGGGGCATCTCGTCGACGAAGTCCACTGACTTGGGGATTTTGTACCGTGCCAGGCGGCCCTCCAGATGCGAGCGCAGCTCCTCTTCGGTCAGCCGGGCGCCCTCCCGCAAGAGCACGACGGCGTGCGGAACCTCGCCCCATTTCCGGTCGGCGACGCCGATCACCGCGACGCTGCCTACGGCGTCGAGCTCGGCGATAGCCTGCTCCACCTCGGCGGGGTAGATGTTCTCACCGCCGGAGATGATCATGTCCTTGAGCCGGTCCGAAATGAAGACGAAGCCGTCGTCATCCGTGTAGCCCATGTCGCCGGATTTGAACCAGCCGTCGGCGGTGTAGGACTCGGCGGTGGCTTCGGGCCGGTTCCAGTACCCGCGGATGACGTTGGGGCCCTTGATCTGGATCTCGCCCACGATTCCTGGGGCGGCCGGGCCGGCTTCCGGGTCCAGCGGGTCCGCCACGCGGACGTCGGTGAAGAAGTGCGGCAGGCCCGAGGATCCCGCCTTCTCGCGGGACCGGGCGGCGGGAAGCGTGGTGGCGCCGGGGGCGGTCTCGGTCATCCCGTAGCCGTTGGAGAACCGCAGCCCGCGGAGTTCGTAGGCCTCCAGGACCCGCATGGGGACGGCCGATCCGCCGCAGGTGAGCTTGTTCAGCGAGCTCAGGTCCGTGCTGCCCCAGTCCGGGTGCTCGCACAGCATCTGGAAGGTGGTGGGCACCCCGCTGATGGTGGTGGCGCGGTGCTGCTGGATCAGCTCCAGGGTCCGCCGCGGATCGAACCGGGCCTCCAGGACCACGGTGCCGCCCTTCAGGAGGGTGGGCAGGACACCCATGTCCAGGGACGCCACATGGAACATCGGCGAGATCATCAGGGCCACGTCGGCGGAGGAGAAGTCGAAGTCCACCAGCACGTTGATGCAGTTCCAGGTGATGTTGCCGTGCGTCAGCAGGGCGCCCTTGGGGCTGCCGGTGGTGCCGGAGGTGTAGAGGATCATGGCCCCGTCGTCCAGGGACACAGGCACGTCCGGCACGTCCGGGGAACCGGCGGCCAGCACCTCCTCGAAGTCCTCGACGGCGGCGTCACCAACACCGGCACCCGCACCGCCGTCGCCCGTCCCGCCGTCGTCGACCACCAGGCGGGTCCGCACCGAGGTGCCGGCCGCACCCATGGCGGCGAGCCCGGCCAGGGTGGCGGCATGGACCAGCAC
>DASSXE010000421.1:0-2094 GCA_035704125.1 Arthrobacter sp. | reverse complement strand
CTGCTGGTCCGGCTGCACCTGATCGGCTTCTACTGGGGCGACGTGTCGCTCTCGAACACCCTGTTCCGCCGCGACGCCGGCGCCTTCGCCGCCTACCTCGTCGACGCGGAGACCGGGGAACTCTACCCGGACCTGTCCACCGGCCAGCGCGAGTACGACCTGGAAATTGCCCGCGTCAACATCGCCGGGGAGCTGATGGATCTGCTCGACGGCGGCCTGATCGAGGAGAAGGTGGACCCCGTGGCCACCAGCGAGCTCATCATGGAGAGCTACCGCCGGCTCTGGACCGAGCTGACGGAGAAAGAATCCTTCGAGATCGGCGAGCGCTGGCGGGTGGCCGCGCGGATCCGGCGGCTCAACGAGCTGGGCTTCGACGTCGAGGAATACGCGATCAAGACCACCCAGAACGGCTCGACCATCCAGCTGCAGCCCAAGGTGGTCGACGCCGGGCACCACCAGCGCCGGCTGCTGCGCCTCACCGGCCTGGACGCCCAGGAGAACCAGGCCCGCCGGCTCCTGAACGACATGGACTCCTTCCGGGCGGACAACAACCCGGGGATGGACGAGGAGTACAGCGCCCACCTGTGGGTCAGCCAGATCTTCGAGCCGATCGTCCGCTCGATCCCGCGCGACCTCTCCGGGAAGCTCGAGCCTGCCGAGGCCGTGCACGAGATCCTGGAGCACCGCTGGTACATGTCGGAGAAGGAAAACCGGCACATCCCGCTGGCCGAGGCCGTGCAGTCCTATATCGACTCCGAGCTGCGGCACCGCCGGGATGAGGCCGCGATCATGCTGAACCCCGATACGGAGCTGCTCAAGATCCTGGAGGTCGAAACCGAGGAGTCCCGTTACGACGGCGACGAGACGTCAGAGGACGAAAACGAATACCCGGACTCCGACGACTGACTTCTAGATGGCCTTGCCGGGATTCAGGATCCCGGCCGGGTCGAAGACTTCCTTGATCCGGCGCTGCAGCTCCCGGACCGGCTCTTTCTGTTCCAGCCCCAGCCAGCGCAGCTTGTACTGCCCCACCCCGTGCTCCCCGGTAATGGTTCCGCCCATCGCGAGGGCCACGGTGACGGACTCGTCCAGGGCGGCGCCGAGGCGTTCCATGGCGCCGGCGTCCACGTGGTCGCCGGTCCGGTCCACCCAGAAGGTGGGGTGCAGGTTGCCGTCCCCGGCGTGCGCCACCACCTTGAGCTTGACCGCGTGCCGGGCCGCCATGCCCTCCAGTTCGGCGACGTAGTCCACCAGCCGCGAGCGGGGCACGGCGACGTCCTCGCCCACCCGGTATTCGTCGTCGACCTCGGCGCCGCGGCTGTGCCGGCGCAGCTCGACCAGCTGCTCGGCCTCGGCGTCGGCTTCCATCGTGACCACCGCACCGCCGGCGGCCAACAGGGGACGGATCGCCGCCGCCTCGGCGGCCGCTCCGAAACCGTCGGTCTGGATCAGCAGCAGCGACGTGCCGCGGGCGGCCAGGGTTGAGCCGTGCGCGGCGTCGAGTTGCGCGAGCGTGCCGCCGTCCAGCAGTTCCATGATGGCCGGCTGGACGCGGGCCCGGCCCACGGCGAGCACCCCTGCCGCGGCGCTGCGGAAGTCCGGGTAAAACGCGGCGATGGTGTGCACCTCGCGGGGCAGGTACTTCAACCGGACGGTGATCCCCACGACAATCCCGAGCGTCCCCTCCGACCCGACGAACAACCCGGTGAGGTCGTAGCCGGCCACCCCCTTGAAGGTCTGGTGGCCGGTGTTGATGAGGGTTCCGTCGGCGAGCACGACGTCGAGCGCCAGGACAGAATCGCGGGTAACGCCGTACTTCGCGCAGCGCAGTCCCCCGGCGTTGGTGGCGACGTTGCCACCGATGGTGGAACTGCGGTAGCTGGCCGGGTCCGGGGCGTACATGAGGCCGTGGGCGGCGGCGGCGCTGTTCAGGTCCGCGTTGACGACGCCGGGTTCGACGACGGCGGTTTCGTCATCGGGGTTGAGTGCCAGGATGCGGTCCATCTTCGCCAGGCTCAGCACCACGCAGCCCTCGCTGGCGTGCGCGCCGCCGGAGACGCCGGTGCCGGCGCCCCGGGCCACCACCGGGATCCG
>DASSXE010000362.1:0-14804 GCA_035704125.1 Arthrobacter sp. | reverse complement strand
GCGGAGGCGATCCTGCGCGAGGTGTCCTTCGCCAGCCTGGGCACCAACGACCTCACCCAGTACGCGATGGCCGCCGACCGCCAGCTGGGCCCGCTCGCCGGGTTGAACACGCCGTGGCAGCCCGCGGTGCTCCGGCTCGTGGGCCTGACGGTGGAGGGCTCCGCCGCGGAGGGCCACAACAAGCCGGTGGGCGTCTGCGGCGAGGCCGCCGCGGACCCGGCCCTCGCCGTCGTGCTGACCGGGCTGGGCGTGACCACCTTGTCGATGACGGCACGTTCGATCGCGGCGGTGGCAGCGGTGCTGAAAACCGTCACCCTGGCCGAGGCGCAGGAACTCGCCAAGCTGGCCCTGTCCGCCCCGAGTGCCGCGGAGGCGCGGTCGTGGGTGCGGGCAAAGCTGCCGGTCCTGGACGAGCTGGGTCTCTAGCCAAACCATACGGCCCCGCCCGGGGCGCTAGGATGCAGTCCATGACACTGATCGCTCCCCGGGTGACGGCCGGGCTCCCGGCCGAGGACGCCCAGGCGCTGCGCTACGCCCTCGATGGCAGCAGCGACATCACGGTGTTCGTCGACGGCACCGTGCACCGGCTGCCGCCCGTTGCCAGGGACGCCGTCGTGGACCTGTTGCGCCGCTTCAGCCACGGCGAGTCCGTGACGGTCAGCAGCGTCGAGGAGATGCTGACAACCTCCAAAGCGGCCGAGCTGGCCGGGATCTCCCACACCTATCTGCGGAATATGACGGACCGGGGCGAGATCCCGGTGGAGTACCGGGGAACGCACCGGCGGATCCGGCTGGCCGACATCATGGCCTGGCTGGAAACCCAGAAGAAGAACACCGCGGCCGCGGCGGCATCCACCGGGCCCGCGGCCGACGGTACCCCGGATGCTTCCTGACAGGGTGATAAGGATCAAGCAACGATCCCGGCCCGGAGCGGAACCCCGGCGGAGCTCGGGGTTACGCTGGGATTGTGGGTAAGTTCAGAGGGTGGCACATCCTGGCCGGCATCGCCGCCATGGTGCTCACCGGCATCCTCGGAACCTGGATGGGCCTGAACAACACCGCCGCCTTCATGGCCAGCTGCGTGGTGTTCGTCGCGGTGGCACTCTGGACCGAGAGCCGCCTATCCCGCCGCGGCAGGGACGGCCGTGACCTGGCGGGGAAGTCAGCCCGCGAGACCCCGCACGATACCGGCGCCCGGGACGAGCGCTAGATCCTCGGCCGCCCGGCCCAGCGCCGCGCCTTCAGCGCCGCGTGCAGTTCCAGCCGGACGATGCCCTTGAGCGGGTCCACCCCCAGCAGCTGCCGGATCCGGCCCAGCCGGTTGTAGATGCTGCTGCGGTGCAGGTGCAGCCTGGCCGCGACATCCTGGACCGAGCCGTCATTGTCATAGAACAACTCCAGCACCGGCAGCAGCTCGCCGTTCCGGTCGTGGTCCTCGAGCGTCCGGAAGTACACCGAGCCGGCGTCGGCCCAGGCACCGGCGCCCCCGCCGGCAGAGGCCAGCAGCTGGTAGAGCCCGGTGGCCCGGCAGTCCACCAGTTCACCGAGCTGCGGATCCACGGCCGCGGCCTGCGCCGCCTGGCGGGACTGCCGGTACGCCTCGGCCAGCTCACGCGGCCGCGAAAAGCCCTCCGAGGTGCCCAGGATGATCCGATGGACGGGCCTTCCGGCGCGCTTGGCCAGTTCCAGCTGGTAGTGGACCAGCACCTGCGCATGGTCTGCCCGGCCGGTGGACTCCTTGAACAGGACCACGGAGTGCGTCTCGGTCCCGGCGCTGAAGAGGGCCGCATCCACACCGATGGTGGCCTGCAGCGCCGCCGAGCGGTGGATCAGCATGGACGCCGTCGGGTCCGAACCCTCGGCCCAGCCGTCGGCGTCGAGGACTGTGACCAGCTGCCAGGGCCCCCGGCCCTGCACCTCTTTCCAGCCGGCGACGGCGGCGACGGCGTTCGGCTCCCCGCGGCAGGCCGCCAGGAACTCCCGTTCCCGGCGGCGGCGGAACTCCGATTCGGCGGTGTTGGAGTCCAGCAGGAGCGCGGAGAGCTGCTCCAGCTCCCGCGCCACGTCCGGGAGCTGGGCCAGGACGGAACCTGCCGTGGGCTCCCCGGCGTCGAGCTGGACCCACAGGTAGCCCACCCGGAAGCCGCGGACCAGGAGCGGCACACAGACCCGGCCCAGCATCCCCAGCTCCTCGTTGGCCGGGACCACCACCGGCCGCACGGCGGTGGCGATGCCGTGGGAGAGCTGCCAGGCGCTGACATCCAGCGGGACCCGCTTGCTGAGCAGGAAGTTCACCCTGACCCGGTCCGCCGCGGATTGGTTGGAGCTGTAGGCGAGGAGGACGCCGTCGAGATCCTCCAGCGAAAGTCCCCGCCCCAGCCGTACGGCCACCCGCTCCACGAGCTGCTCGACGTCCTGCTGCTGCATGCTGCAACAGTACCGGACAGCAGGCGACACCTGCCGCCCGGGCGCTCGACAAATGTCGACCCGCCTCCTGCCAAAACCCCGGAATGGCGCGGATCCTGCCGGCCGGGCGCGTCCGGGCCCTGTCGCCTGCCTCACAGCCGGTCCTATTCTGGAATCACGACTTTCCCCGTACACCCGGCCCGCAAGGCCGCCACCACTGGAGCCTCACAATGATCATCGGTGTCCCCAAAGAGATCAAGAACAACGAATTCCGCGTCGCCATCACGGCCGCCGGGGTGCACGAATTCCGCCACCACGGCCACACGGTCCTGGTCGAGCGCGGCGCGGGCCTGGGTTCGGGCATCACGGACGAGGAATACGCCATCGCCGGCGCCGAAATCGTCGTCGAGGCCGACGACGTGTGGGGCCGCGCGGACATGGTCATGAAGGTCAAGGAGCCGGTCAAGGCCGAGTACCACCGCTTCCGCAAGGGCCTGATCCTCTTCACCTACCTGCACCTGGCCGCCGAGCCGGACCTGACCCAGGAACTGATCAACTCCGGCGTCACCGCCATCGCCTACGAGACCGTGCAGGAAGGCCGTTCGCTGCCCCTGCTGGCACCGATGTCCGAGGTTGCCGGCCGGCTCTCCGTCCAGGTGGGCGCCACCTCGCTGATGGCTCCGGCCGGCGGCAAGGGCGTGCTGCTGGGCGGCGTCCCGGGCGTCCGCCCGGCCAAGGTCGTTGTCCTGGGCGCCGGCGTGGCCGGTACCAACGCCGCCGCGATGGCCCTGGGCCTCGGCGCGGACGTCACCATCCTGGACATCAACATCAACCGCCTGCGCGAGCTCGATGCCCAGTACCAGGGCCGCCTGAAGACGGTCGCGTCCAACGCCTACGAGATCGAGAAGTCCGTCGTCGACGCCGACCTGGTGATCGGTTCCGTGCTGATCCCCGGTGCCAAGGCCCCCAAGCTCGTCACCAACGAACTGGTGTCCCGGATGAAGCCGGGCTCCGTGCTGGTGGACATCGCCGTGGACCAGGGCGGCTGCTTCGAGGACACGCACCCCACCACGCACCAGGAACCGACGTACAAGGTCCACAACACGATCTTCTACTGCGTGGCCAACATGCCCGGCGCCGTCCCGAACACCTCCACGTACGCCCTGACCAACGTCACGCTGCGCTACGCGGTGTCACTGGCAAACCTGGGCGTCAAGGCCGCGTTCGAGCGTGACGCCGCCCTCGCCGCCGGCCTGAACATCGCCGCCGGCCAGGTGGCGCACCGCTCGGTTTCCGAGGCACACAACCTGCCCCTGGTTTCCGACTGGCACTCGCTCGTCTCCGCGTAGTCCTGAGCCAGCCTTTTGAACGGCAGTCATCCAACCGGATGGCTGCCGTTCAAACGTTAAATCCGCTGCGTCGCCAGCGCACGCGCCTGTTCGATGATCTCCAGGGCCGCAACGGCGTCCGCGGGGTCGACCGGGAGCGGGAGGGATGAGGTGGCCCCGCCGTCGGCGATCTTTTCCGCCAGGATCCGGTAGAACTCGGGGTAGGCGCCGCGTTCGGTGGGCAGCCGGTCCAGGTGGCCGTCGCGGCCCAGCAGCCCCGCCCAGTCGTTGTCCTCCACCCCGTAGCCCGCGTCCAGCGGGCTGCCGCCGGCGGCGAGGTAGGGCTCCTGTGGGTCGATGCCGTGCTTGGTGAAGCCGCCGTCGCTGCCCAGGACCCGGAAGCGGGGTCCCTGCTGGGCGCAGAGCAGGTTCATCCAGAGGTGGCCCGTCACGCCGGAGTTGTGCCGCAGCGCCAGGAAGACGTCGTCATCGGAGGCGCCGCCGGGCCGCCGCGTGGCCAGCTCGGCGTGGGTGACGGTGGCCGGTCCGAACAGCTGCAGCGCCTGGTCCACCAGGTGGGTGCCGAGGTCGAAGAGTACCCCGCCGCCCTCGCCGGCCGTGGCCGCTGCCTTCCACGGCTTCGTGACCGCGGGGGCCCAGCGCTCAAACCGCGATTCGTACCGCGTGACCGTGCCCAGGCTGCCCGCCGCCAGCAGGCTCCGGAGGGTCAGGAAGTCGCCGTCCCAGCGGCGGTTCTGGAAGACCGTCAGCACCCGCCCCAGACGCGCGGCCAGCTCCAGCAGCTCCCGGCCCTCGGCGCTGGTCACCGCGAAGGGCTTGTCCACGACGACGTCGAGCCCCGCCTCCAGCGCGGCCCGGGCCAGCGGAGCATGGGTGGCCGGCGGGGTCCCGAGAACCAGCAGGTCAACATCCCCGGCAGCCTCAAGGATGGCCGCCGGGGTCCCGACAAGCCGGGCCGAGGGGTAGCGTTCCGCAGCCGCGGCCTGCCGGCCGGCGTCGGAGGTGGCGATCAGGTCCAGGGAGTAGGCGGGGTTGGCCGCGATCAACGGCGCGTGGAAGACGCTGCCGGAAAGGCCGAAGCCGGCGATGGCGGTGCGAAGGGGGCGCGTGGGAGCTGGCATGGCACCACGCTACCCGCCCCCCCGGACGCTCCCTCAGTTCCGGCAACAAAAAAGGCGACGCTCCCTCACGAGGTGAGGGAGCGTCGCCGGAAAACCCGCGAAAGCTGCGGGAGCGTCGGTGGGGGGAAGGGTTACTTCTTTTCCCAGCCGATGGTGGTCCAGTCCGGAACCTGGGACAGGCTCTTGAACAGGGAGGGGCCGTAGTTGGCCAAACCGGTGCGCGCGAAGGAAATCTGCGGGCCGTTCATCACGACGCCCATGGAGAAGTACTTGGCCATGTGCTCCTTTTCAACCTCCATGGCCGCCTTGTTGCGTTCGGCGTTGTCGGCAATGGTGGAGAGCTTCTTGATCTTGGCGTCCAGATCCGCGTCGCCGAGACCGTTCTCATTGGTCTTAGAGTCGTAGAACTGCTTGACCGAGTCTGTGGCGTCGGCTCCGACGGTGTAGCCGGAGACGCTCAGGAAGAAGTCGCGGCTGCCCAGGACCTTGCCGAAGTCGGCGGAGGCGCGCTGGTCGATGCCGACATCCATGCCGCCGGCCTGAAGCTGCTTCTGCAGGGTCTGGGCGAAGGCGAGCGTGGTGGGATCGTCACCGAAGTTGCTGATCTTGAAGGCGGCCGGTACGCCGTCCTTTTCCATGATCCCGGCGGCGTTGGCTTTGTAGCCGGCGTCGGTCAGGACCTTCTTGGCGGCGTCAGCCCCGGTCTCGGTGACGGGGTAGTTGTCCTGGTAGTACTTCGAGAACGGCAGCAGCATCATCGATCCTGAGCTTTCCTCTTCCCAGTTCAGGCCGTTGAAACGGACCTTGCGCAGGGCCTGGCGGTCCACCGCGGTGAAGATCGCCTTGCGGACGGCGACGTCGGTCATCGGTGCCTTCTGGGCGTTGATGTTCAGGCCGCCGGCGAACAGGCGCTGGCCACGGCGGATCTCGGCGTTCTTGGTGCCGTCGAGCTGCTTGTACGGGGTGATGGTGTTGGCGGAGACGCCGTCGATCTCGCCGTTCTTGAACGCCGCGATGGCGGCGCTGCTCTCAAGCTGGCGGAAGACGACGCTCTCGAGGACCGGCTTGGTGCCCCACCACTTGTCGTTCGGGACCATGGTGACGGTCTTGGCGGCCGCGTCATACTTGTCGACCTTGAACGGGCCGGCCATCCACTCCGGGTGCATCTCGCCGGTGAAGCCGGTGTTGAAGAGCTCCGGGGTGTTGACGGCGGGGTGGATCAGGCCGGTGAACAGGGAGTCCAGCGGGTAGACCGGCTGGGTGGTGGTGACAACGACTTCCTTGTCGTTGGCGCCGGCCTTGACCGAATCGACGAACTCGTAGGCCCCGGACGAGACGATGTCGATGTCCTTGTTCTGGCCGTTGAGCATCTTCCAGGTGTTCGCGAAGGTCTTCACGTCGATCGGCGTGCCGTCGTTGAAGGCGGCCTTCGGGTTCACCTTGATGGTGATGGTCTGCTTGCCATCTTTAACATCACTCTTGACGTCTTCGCAGAAGTCCTTGTTCGGCGACGCGGTGCCGTCGAAGTCGAAGTTCCAGCAACCCCAGGTGCCGGCCTCGTCGATCGGGCGGTGCAGGGCGGTGTTGTCCGCGCTGTTGCCCGTGTTGGAGAAGCCGTTGAAGTCGGGGCCGATGTTGCCCAGCGGCAGGGTGACCTTGCCGCCCTGCTGCAGGTCCTTGGGGTCCTTGGCGTTGACGCTGATGAGCTTGGACAGGTCGCTGCCCGAGTCCTGGCCCTTGGCGGCGTCGGGGCCCTTGGCTGCGCCCCCGCCGCCGCAGGCGGTCAGCGCAAGCGCTGCCACGACGGCGGTAACGCCGCCGATCTTGGTGAGATTCTTCATTTTTCCCCTCATTTTTTCTGTTGCACTGCTGCGCCTGACGGGTAAGTCAGGTGGTTTCGTGGACTACGAGCATGTCCGCGTCCAGTTCGCCGTCCGGGTAGAAGCAGGCGAATTGCTGGTCTGTGGGGGCCGACGGCGTGCCGCCGGCCGGGCGGCCGTGGGCCGTTTCGGGGGCCGCGGCCGCTTCCGGGGCCGGCACGGAGTTTTCCAGTCCCGGTTCCTGGGTCAGGCACTTCTCCTGCTTGGCGGCCGGAAGGGCGGCAAAGACGGGGCAGCGGGTGGCGAAGTTGCAGCCCGGCGGCGCATCCAGCGGCGAGGGCAGGTCGCCCTGCAGGATGATACGTGCCCGGGTGCGTTCAAGCTGCGGATCCGGCACCGGGATCGCGGAGAGCAGGGCCCGGGTGTAGGGGTGGCGGGGGCGGTCGAAGACCTCGTCGACGTCGCCGATTTCCACGATCTTGCCCAGGTACATCACCGCCACCCGGTTGGAGATGTGCCGCACCACGGACAGGTCGTGGGCCACCATGAGGTAGCTCAGGCCCAGTTCGGCGCGGAGCTGGTCCAGCAGGTTGATGACGCCGGCCTGCACGGAGACGTCCAGCGCGGACACCGGCTCGTCCAGGACCACCAGCTTGGGGTTGACCGCCAGGGCGCGGGCGATGCCGATGCGCTGGCGCTGGCCGCCGGAGAACTGGTTCGGGAAGCGGTTGACGTGGTCCGGCTGCAGGCCCACCAGTTCCATCAGTTCCATGATCCGCTTGCGGATGGCGGGCTTGGCCATGCCGGAGTTCTCCAGCGGTTCGGCCAGCACTTCGTAGACGGTGAAGCGCGGGTCCAGGGCCCCGGTGGGATCCTGGAACACCATCTGCAGTTCCTTGCGCATGGCACTCTTGGTCCTGGCGTCGGCGGCGGCCTTGTTGCTCAGGCCGCCGATCGTGACCTCGCCGTCCTGGTCGCGGTGGAACTCCATGATCTCCAGCAGCGTGGTGGTTTTGCCGCAGCCGGACTCCCCGACGATCGAGAAGCATTCGCCCTCGCGGATGTCGAAGCTCAGCCCGTCCACGGCCTTGACCGTGCCGATCCGGCGCTTGATCAGGGCGCCCTTCATCAGCGGGAAGTGTTTCCGCACGTCCTTGAGCTCCAGCACGGCCTTCCGCTCCTCCCGCGGCACGGCGTCGAACCGGGAGACGGGCACCTCGGGGGCGGAGAAGATCCGGTGGACGTCCACCCCGGCGCCGAGGTCGTCGCTCTTGATGCAGGCCGCCCGGTGCTCAAGCGTGCCCTCGCCGACGCCGCCGACGGCCAGCAGCGCGGGTTCGCCGTCCAGGCAGGCGTCGCTGGCCAGCGGGCAGCGCGGGGCGAAGGAGCAGCCGGTAGGCGTGTGGATCAGGTTCGGCGGGATTCCCTCGATCGGCACCAGCGAGGTCTTCTCCGCCACGTCCACCCGCGGCACGGCACCCAGCAGGCCCATGGTGTAGGGCATCCGGGGGTTGTAGTAGATGTCGTCGACGCTGCCGGTTTCCACCGGTTTGCCCGCGTACATCACCATGATGTCGTCCGCCATGCCGGCAACGACGCCCAGGTCGTGGGTGATCATGACGACGGCGGCGCCGGTCTCCTCCTGAGCGGTGTGCAGCACCTCCAGGACCTGCGCCTGGATGGTGACGTCGAGCGCCGTCGTCGGCTCGTCCGCGATCAGGACCCTGGGGTTGTTGGCGATCGCGATCGCGATCATCACCCGCTGGCGCATGCCGCCGGAGAATTCGTGCGGGAACGCCTTGAGACGGTCCTTGGGGCTGGGGATGCCGACCATGCCGAGGAGTTCGACGGCGCGCGCCTCCTTGGCCTGCTTGCTCATGCCCGGGTTGTGCACGGCGAGGGCCTCGACGATCTGGGCGCCCACGGTGTAGACGGGGGTCAACGAGGACAGCGGGTCCTGGAAAACCATGGCCATGTCGTTGCCGCGGAACCGGCACATGGCCTTGTCGCTCAGGCCCAGCAGCTCGGTGCCGTGCAGCCGGACCGAGCCGGTGACGTCCGCGGTCTCCGGCAGCAGGCCCATGATGGCCATCGAGGTCACGGATTTACCCGACCCGGACTCGCCGACGATGCCGAGGGTCTTTCCGGGCATCAGGTCGAAATCGATGCCGCGGACGGCGTGCACGACGCCGTTCTCGGTATTGAAGCGGACGTTCAGGTCCCGGACGGACAGGACGGCGCCGGCCGGTGCGTCTGTGGCGTGCCCCGGGGCGGTGTGGAGACCGGCGGCGTGCAGGCGCTCGGCCGTCTTCAGGCGTTCGGCGGTGCCGAGGCCGGTGATGTCGCTGCTCATGAGGTGGCCTTCTTTACGCTGTTGGCGGGGCCGTTCAGGCCGGCGGTCTTTGTCCGGTCTTTCTTCTTCCGGGCGCTGCCGATGGAGCTGGAGCTGGGGTCGAACGCGTCCCGCAGGCCATCGTTCATCATCGCCAGCGAGCCGGTGAGCAGGAACATCACGGTCAGCGGCACCCAGAACATCCACGGGAAGGTGGAGACCTGGGAGGTGGCCTGGCCGATCAGCACGCCCAGGCTCACGTCCGGAACCTTGATGCCGATGCCGATGAAGGAGAACGCGACCTCCGCGAGGATGGCCCCGGTGACGCCGCGGGTAATGTCCAACACCAGCAGCGAGCCGATGTTCGGAACCAGGTGCCGCCAGACGATCCGCCGCGCCGGAACACCCATGTACTGGGCGGCCTTGACGAAGTCACGCTGCATGAGGGACATCGACAGGGAGCGGATCAGCCGGGCGGTGCCCATCCAGCTGAACACCAGCAGCACGATGATCAGCAACAGCCAGCTGGGAAGGTTCTTCTTCAGGCCGTCCCCGCCGCCGCTGGTGGCCACTGCCACTACCAGCAGCGCCGGCATCATGATCAGCGCTTCGAGGATGAAGAGCATGACCTTGTCGGTCTTGCCGCCGAAGTAGGCCATGGTGCAGCCGTAGACGGCCGCGATCAGCACCGACACCAGGCCCACCACCAGGCCGATCAGGATGGAAACCCGGGTGCCCTCGATGGTCAGGGCGTAGAGGTCGATGCCGGCCTGCGAGGTGCCCAGGAGGTGCTCGGCGGAGGGTTCGGTGCCGATGTTGAACGGGTCGATGGTCTCCTTGTCCCAGCTGGAGAGGGCGCCGCCGAAGAAGGAGAGCAGGGTCAGCAGGAGGAAGATGACGAGGCCGACGACGGCGGTCTTGTTGCGCAGGAAGCGCCGCAGGATGATCCGCGATTTCGCGATGACGACGTCGCCGTCCTCGATCCTGGCTTCTTCGGCGACCGCGGCCGGGTCGATGGTGTTGAGGTTGGTCATGGCTACTGCACCCGCACTCTCGGGTCGACAAGGGTGGTGGCGAAATCGGCGAGGATCGCGCCGATCGCGAAGATCACGGACCCGTAGGCCAGGGTGGCCGTCGCCGCGTTCACGTCCTGCAGGGCGATGGCGTCGATGCTCCAGGAGCCGACGCCGTGCCAGGCGAAGATCTTCTCCGCGAAGAAGCCGCCGGCGAAGATCGCCGGGATGGTGAAGGCGATGCTCTGGGCCACCGGGATGAACGAGACGCGCAGGGCGTGCCGGGTGATGGCCTGGTTGCGGGTCAAGCCCTTGGCGCGGGCGGTGCGGACGAAGTCGGCGTTGACGTTGTCCAGCAGGTACTGCCGCTGCGCGATCTGGTAGGCGCCCCATCCGACGATCGTGATGGCGAAGGTGGGGACGGCGTAGTGGGCGAGCATGTCCAGGAACTGGACCCAGCCGTCGCCTTCCAGTCCGGGGGTGGAGATGCCGGTGACGAAGAGGATGCGGTCGCCCACGGTTTCGTTGATGTTGATGGCCCACAACTGGACCAGGAAGTACGCGATCGGCGCCGGCACGATGTATACGAGGTAGCTGTAGGAGGTGATGGCGCGGTCGGAGAACTTGTACTGCCGGGCGGCGGTGTAGACGCCCAGGGCGACGCCGATGATCAGCGTCAGGACGATCGAAGCCAGGAACAGCCTGGTGGAGATCCAGACCCGGTCGCCGAACTCGGCGTTGATGAACGCGCCGTTGGGGCTGCGGCCCCAGTCCCAGCGGGTGACGATGCCGGTCAGCCAGTCCACATACCGGTCCCAGGGGCTGAGCGCCGGGTCGAGGCCCTTGAGCCGGAAGGAGTTGGCGACCTGCTCCGGGGTGGGCCGCGGGATGCGTTCCTGTTCCAGCAGCGCCGGCTGCAGGCTTGTGACCGCCAGGAAGTACCCGGCACTGGTGGTCAGGAAGATCATGAACACGTAGGTGACGGCACGTTTGGCCAGATAGCGGAGCATGCGGCTACGTCAGGCTGGCCGTTGGCTGTGCAGTACGGGGCGCCGCCGGGCATCCCGGGCCCGCCTGTCCGGGGGCTGGGTTCATGACAACATTCACAGCGCGAATCCTTCCGTAGGTCCCCGCGCAACGGGGGGTCTCCGCCGTCGTTCCGGGATCATGGCCAGCGGTTGCCTGGCCCCCCGCAGGCCGTTCGGCCGGCCTCGTAAGGCACTATGTTGCGGGTCACATTCCAGAGGAAACTACCACATAGGCATCGCCAGCCCGGGCGCGAATGGCGGCAAAGCGGGACGCCCACTACCAGATCGTTATGAATAACTCCTTTGAATTGATTTGACTTGGCGGACCACCCGGGGCTGGGCTACTCTACGGGCCGCGCACTACCCGGACGGCAAGCTCGCGCCAGGACTCGATCAGCCGGTCCGGAGCGATCCCGTGCACCCGGACGGCATACAGAATGCGCTCCGGCTCGAGGGTTACACTCAGTGACCCGGCCATCAGCCATGGGTCCGCGGTGAACCCGGCATCCCGGAGTAGGACCTCCAGGTGGCGATGCCAGAGCACCGCGGCCGGCACATCGAAGCGGTTGTAGGCGGACACGTCCGCGGCCCGGGCGAGCTCACCGAATTCCAGCACCCAACGAATCCGTTCCGCGCCGAGGGCCACCAGCCGCTCCAGCGGCGGGGCGCCCGGACCCAGCGGCGGCGGACCGAACATGAAGCGGCCCTGGAACCGCGCCTCGGCCTCGCTGAGCAGGTTCATCATCAGCCCCGCACGGCTGCCGAACCGGCGGAAGACCGTCCCCTTGCCCACGCCGGCCCGTGCCGCCAGCGAGGCCATGGTGAGGCCGTCGACCCCGCCTTCGGCGATCAGCTCCCGCGCGGCCCGCAGCAGCAGTTCGCGGTTGCGGGCGGCGTCCCGGCGCTCCGCCGGCCGGCCGAGCGGCGCCGGCGCGGGGTCAACGGCGGGCGGCCCGCCGGGCTCTGCCGGGCGGATTGGGATGAGGCTCACAGGCCTCATTCTAGCCACCGGGAATATTAACCGGACCGTAGTCCGTTTAGATCGGTGAAGGCCTCCGGGTCTGATCGATCAGTCGAGCGCCGCCCCCATCGGCGCAGCACAAGGAGTTCATATGTCCAGCAACACCGTCCTGACCCTCGTCGGCAGCCTGCGCGCAGGCTCCACCAACGCCCAGCTCGCCGAGGCGATCCAGCTCAACGCGCCCGAGCAGGTGGAGGTCGTGATCCACGACAGCCTGGGTGATATCCCGTTCTACAACGAGGACATCGACGTCGAGGGCCAGATTCCGGCCGCCGCTGCCGCCCTGCGCGCCGCCGCCAACGAGGCGGACACGCTGCTGCTGGTCACCCCGGAATACAACGGCACCGTTCCCGCGCCGCTGAAGAACGCCATCGACTGGCTGTCCCGCCCGTTCGGGGCCGGCGCCCTCAACGGCAAGCCCACCGCCGTCGTCGGCACCGCCTTCGGACAGTACGGCGGCGTCTGGGCGCAGGATGAAGCCCGCAAGGCCGTCGGCATCGCCGGCGCCCGCGTGCTCGACGAGGTCAAGCTCGCCGTGCCCGGCTCGATGGTCCGCTTCGCCGAGGTCCACCCCAAGGACGACGCCGAAGTCGTCGAGCAGATCAAGGGCGTGTTCCAGGCCATCGCGGACGCCCGCACGGGCGAAGCGGCCTAGGCAGCAGACCCGCGGCCCCGCGGCCGCGACCAACCGACACCCCCGGCAGCGCCCCCCACTGCCGGGGGTGTCGGGCGTTAATGAACGTTCTCTTGTCAACAAAAGTTTTCCCTGCAGCAACCTGAGCTGTATCCTGAGCATGTGACCCACGAAACACTTGATGCCGCCGGTGAGCTCCTGCCGGCCGAGGCCATTGACGCAATCGAACGCGCGGCTACGTCCGCCCACCGCCACGAGACACTCTTCTCGGAGCGCGCAGCCAATATCAAGCAGTCCGCCGTCCGTGACGTCTTCGACATCTCCCTGCGGCCGGGGCTCGTCTCCCTTGCCGGCGGCAGCCCTTACCTGCAGTCACTTCCGCTCGACCGGCTCGCCGAATCCGCCGCCCGCATCATCGCAGAACACGGCCTGACCGCGTTGCAGTACGGCGGCGGCCAGGGCACCGAGGAACTCCGGCGGCAGGTCTGCGAGGTCATGGCGGCCGAGGGAATCCTCGACGCCAGGCCTGAGAACGTCGTGATCACGGCCGGCTCGCAGTCCGCCCAGGACGTCGCCACCAAGGTCTTCTGCAATCCGGGCGACGTCGTCCTGGTCGAAGACCCCACCTACGTCGGGGCGCTCAACACGTTCGAGGCCTACCAGGTGGAGGTGGCGACCGTGCCGATGGACGAGGACGGGATAGTCCCCGGACTCCTCGAGGCAAGGATCGCCGCCCTGCAGACCGCGGGCCGGAACATCAAGTTCCTGTACACCATCCCCAGCTTCAACAATCCGTCCGGCATCACCCTCGCGGCGGAACGGCGGCAACAGGTCGTCGATATATGCCGTAAAGCGAATATACTGGTGCTGGAGGACAACCCCTACGGCCTGCTGCGCTTCGACGGGCACCCGCTCACTCCGCTGCGCGCGGGAAACCCGGACGACGTCATCTACATGGGCTCCTTCTCCAAGATTTTCGCCCCCGGACTGCGCATCGGCTGGGCCCTGGTCCCCGCCCACCTGCAGCGCCGCTACTACCTGGCCTCTGAGGCCGTCACGCTCTGTCCGCCGACGCTGAACCAGATGCTGGTCTCCGCCTACCTGCGCGAGTATGACTGGCGGGGCCAGATCGCCACCTACCGCGGCCTCTACCGGGAACGCTGTGAGGCCATGCTGGCCGCCCTCGCCCGGTACATGCCGGAGGGACTGGCCTGGACCCGACCCGAGGGCGGATTCTTCGTCTGGGTCACCCTGCCCGAGGGCATCGACACCTATCCACTGCTGCAGAAGGCCATCGACGCGGGCGTGGTGTTCATTCCGGGCGCCGCCTTCAGCCCCTCCGACGAGCCGTCGAACAAGCTGCGGCTCGCCTTCAGCGCAGTGCCGGCCGAGGCAATCGAGGAAGGTGTCCGGCGATTGGCGCCGGTACTGCGGGAAGCCGTCGCGGCGTTGTAGCCTGAACTATTGCCCTGGCTCGCGCCGCTGTTTGATCTAGAGGAGACCTCATGACCGGAATCATTGTTGTTGGCGTCGATGGCAGCGAAACTGCCCTGCGGGCGGCGCACACGGCCCTCGGCCTGGCAGCCTCCCTGGGTGCGACGCTGCACGTCGTCAGCGCCTTCGACAGCGACCGGACGCAGGTGTTCGGCAGCGGCAGCGACCAGTGGATCGTTTCCGACGCCGGCGACGCCGAAGAAGTCGCGAAGGGTGTTGCCGAGGCCCTGCGCGCCGACGGCGCCGACGTCACCTACTCGGCCGCCCGCGGCAAACCCGCCGAGGCCCTGATCCAGGAGGCCGAGCGCACCGGGGCCCGGATGATCGTGGTGGGAAACCGCCGGATGCGGGGCCTGGGCCGGGTCCTGGGGAGCGTTGCGAACAGCGTGGCCCACAACGCCCCCTGCGACGTCTACATCGCCAAGACCGACGTCGCCGAGTAACGCCTTAGGACTGCTGCGCCGGGTGCGGCGTCTTGAGCACCCGGCGCAGGATCTTGCCCGAGGCTGATTTCGGCACGGCGTCGATGAACTCGACCCGCCGGATCTTCTTGAAGGGCGCCACCCTGGCCGCGACGAACTCCTCC
>DASSXE010000163.1:0-3907 GCA_035704125.1 Arthrobacter sp. | reverse complement strand
GCCTGCGGCTCGGCGCGGTGGTGGTCGTCGCCGACGCCGGCCTCGGCGTCCGCGGGCTCAGCCGCGCGGTGAAGGGCGCCACCCCCGATTTCCTGATCGGCATCGACAAGGCGCTGGCCGCCGCCGCAGCGCTCCGCTGGCCGGCCCGGCGGATCAGCGTCCGGGAACTGCCGGCCGCCCGCCGCCGCCTGCTGGGCGTGGAAACGTCCCTCGACGCCCTCGCCGGCCGTACGGGCAGCGTGAACACAGACAGCGTGAACCCGTACCCGGCGCTGCCGGCGGCCGATTCCCCCGCGGCCGTCCTTTTCACCTCCGGCTCCACCGGTCCGGCCAAGGGCGTCGTCTACACGCACCGGCAGCTGGCCGCCATGCGGGACACCCTGGCCGGCACGCTTGACCTGAAGCCGGGGGCACGGCTGGTGGCCGGTTTCGCGCCGTTCGCCCTGCTGGGGCCGGCCCTCGGGGCGGTGTCGGTGACGCCGGACATGGACGTCACCGTGCCCCGTACCCTCACGGCCGGCGCCCTGGCAGCCGCCGCTGCCGCTATCGACGCCACCGTGGTTTTCGCCTCGCCGGCGGCGTTGCGCAACGTCCTGGCAACCCGGGACGCCCTCACCCCGGCCGGACACCAGGCACTCGGGCGGGTGGAGCTGCTGCTTTCCGCCGGCGCCCCCGTCCCCGTCGCCCTGCTCGAAGAGCTGCAGCAACTGGTGCCCGCAGCCTCGCTGCACACCCCGTACGGCATGACCGAGGCCCTGCCCGTCACCGACGTCAGCCTCGAGGAAATCCGTGCCGCCGCAGCGGACGCGGCCGCCGGTACCAGCCCGGGCGCCGGCAACGGCGTGTGCGTGGGCCGTCCGGTCCGCGGGGCGCGGGTGGCGGTGGTCCCGTTGGCGGCCGACGGCACGGCTCCCGGCAACGACGCGGTCACCACTGCCGGCGTCACCGGGGAGATCCTGGTCAACGCACCGCACGTGAAGGACGCCTACGACCGGCTCTGGCTGACCCAGCGCGAGAGCGTCCGTACGCCGGGCTGGCACCGCACGGGCGACGTCGGGCACCTCGACGCCGCCGGCCGGCTCTGGGTGGAAGGCAGGCTCGCCCACGTGGTCACCGCGCCGGAGTCCGTGGTGACCCCGGTCGGCGCCGAGCAGGCGATCGAAGAGCTGGACGACGTCGCCCACGCCGCCATCGTGGGCGTGGGACCGGCCGGGACCCAGGCCGTGGTCGCCGTCGTGGAGACCCGGCCGGCGGTCCGCCGGCCGGGGCCCGCCGGTTTGCGGCTCGCCGGCCGCGTCCGGGCGGCCGCCCGGGAGGCCGGCGTCGACGTTTCGGCGGTGCTCACAGTCCCCGTCCAGCCAACGGATATCCGCCACAACGCCAAGATCGACCGGACGCGCCTGGCCCGCTGGGCAACGGGAGTCCTGGCCGGCGGCCGGCCGGGCAAACCGTGAAAGTCCTGGTCACCGGCGCGAGCGGCCTGCTGGGCGGCGGGGTTGCCCGGCTGCTGGTCCGCCAGGGGCACCAGGTCACCACCTTCCAGCGCCGGCCCTCCGGGGTCCAGGGCGCGTCCGACGTCACCGGGTCCGTTACGGACGACGACGCCGTTAGACGTGCCGTCGCCGGCGCCGAAGGGGTCATCCACCTGGCGGCCAAGGTTTCCTTCACCGGCCGGGCCGCGGAGTTCGACGAGGTCAATGTCGAGGGCACACGGCGGCTGATCACGGCCGCCCGGGCGGCGGGCGTCCGCGACCTGGTCTTCGTTTCGTCGCCGTCGGTGGCGAACGCGGGGTCCGCCATCGCCGGGCTGGACGCCGAGCCGGCAGACCCGGCCCGCGCCCACGGTGACTACTCCCGCACCAAGGCCGCCGCCGAGCTGCTGGCGCTGGCCGCGGACTCCCCCGGTTTCCGGGTCGCGGCGGTGCGTCCGCACATCGTCTGGGGTCCCGGCGACACCCAACTGGTGGAACGGGTGCTGGCCCGCGCCGCCCGGCGCCGGCTGCCGTTGCTGGACGCCGGCGCTGCCCTGATCGATACCACCTACATTGACAACGCAACATCGGCGCTGGTGGCGGCGCTGCACCGGATGGATCACATCCGTGGCCTGGCCCTGGTGGTCAGCAACGGCGAGCCGCGGCCGGTCGGCGAACTGCTGGCGGGGATCTGCGCCGCGGGCGGCGTTCCTGCCCCGTCATGGTCCGTGCCGGGTCCGCTGGCGAGGGCGGCGGGGTCCCTCGTAGAGAAGGCCTGGCTGCGGGCCGGGAAGACCGAGGAACCGCCGATGACGCGGTTCCTGGCCGAGCAGCTGTCCACCGCCCACTGGTTCGACCAGCGGCAGACGCGCCGCCTGTTGGACTGGACTCCCGCCGTCTCGCTGGACGAGGGCCTGGCGCAGCTGGCCGCTTACTACCAGCGGCCGTTGCGCGGCCTCGGCTGACAGACCGGGCAGGTGTGCGCCGAGCGGTTCATGAACTGTTCGCGCTTGATCAGGCTCACGATCCCGGCCGCGGCGCAACGCCGGCATTCCTGGCCCTCGCGACCGTAGGCGTTCAGGGAGCGCTCGAAGTAGCCGGAGGATCCGTTGACGTTGACGTAAAGGGAATCGAAGCTGGTGCCGCCGGCGGCCAGGGCGTCCGTCATGACTTCCCGGGCGGCATCGAGCACCCGCACCGCCTCGGACCGGCGCAGCGTGTCGGTGGGCCGGGCGTAGTGCAGCTTGGCCAGCCACAGCGCCTCGTCCGCATAGATGTTGCCGATTCCGGAGACCAGCCCCTGGTCCAAGAGGGCCCGTTTGAGCCCGGTGCGGCGGGCCCGCAGCCGCCGATAGAACAGGTCGAAGGAGAAGTGCGGGTCCAGCGGGTCGCGGGCGATGTGCGAGGCTTCCTCCGCGATGAGGGCCAGCGGGGTCTCGGCCAGGCCGCCGGGGCCGCCGTCGGGCGTCGGAATCAGCGAGGTCAGGAACAGTCCGCCGAAGATCCGCTGGTCCACGAAGCGCAGCTGCTCCGGCATCCCGGCCGCGGGGCTGAGCCGCAGCCGGATCTTCAGGTGCTTCTCGTCCGGGACGTCCGCGTCCTGCATCAGCAGCTGGCCAGACATGCCCAGGTGAGCCATCAGGGCCACCGTGGCCGGCGCGCCGGCCCCTATGTCCCCGGAGGTGTCGGCGAGCGGCAGCCACAAGAACTTGCCGCGACGGACCACGTCCAGGACGCGGGCGCCCTGGAGATTCCCGATGAAGTCCTCGGCCCCGAGCTCGTGCCGGCGGATGGACCGGGGGTCCACCACGTCGACGGCGGTGATGGTCCGGCCGCGGACCCAGCGGACCAGGCCGCGCCGGACCACCTCAACCTCGGGCAACTCGGGCAAAAGGAGTCCCTAGCTGCCGGCCGCGCTGGTGGCGGGATCCGCGGGGGCGGACAGGCGGCGCCAGGCGTCCGCGGCGGCCTCCTGTTCGGCTTCCTTCTTCGAATTGCCGGTGCCGGAACCGTAGTCGTTGCCGCCGATCCGCAGCACCGCCTCGAAGGTCCGCGCGTGGTCCGGGCCGGAGCCCTCCACCGCGTAGTTGATGGTGCCCAGCTGCCGGCTCGCCGCGAGTTCCTGGATGCTGGTCTTCCAGTCGGTGCCGGCGCCGAGGGCGGCGGCATCCTGGAGCAGCGGACCCACCAGGCGCATGACCAGCTGGCGGGCGGTCTCCAGGTCGTTGGACAGGTAGGTGGCGCCGATCAGCGCCTCCATGGTGTCCGCCAGGATGGAGGCCTTATTCTTGCCCTCGGTGAGCTTTTCGCCCTGGCCGAGGTAGATGTAATCGCCCAGGCTGATGCTTCGGCCGATGCCGGCCAGCGCCCGGGTGCTGACGACGGCGGAGCGCCGCTTCGCAAGCTCCCCCTCGGGCAGGCCCGGGTTGTCGCGG
>DASSXE010000077.1:0-2588 GCA_035704125.1 Arthrobacter sp. | reverse complement strand
TCCAGCCCGTACTGCTCCGACCACTCGGCCTCCTGGCCGAACTCGGTGCCCATGAAGATCAGCTGCTTGCCCGGGTGCGCCCACTGGTAGCCCAGGAACGCGCGTAGGTTGGCCAGCTGCTGCCAGCGGTCGCCGGGCATCTTGCGCAGCATCGAACCCTTGCCGTGGACAACCTCGTCATGGCTGATCGGCAACAGGAAGTTCTCCGTGTAGGCGTAAACCATGGAGAAGGTGATGGTGCCGTGGTGCCACTTGCGGTTGTACGGGTCCTCCGCCATGTACTTCAGGGAGTCGTGCATCCAGCCCATGTTCCACTTGAGCCCGTAGCCCAGGCCGCCCTGGTCCGTGGGGGCGGTGACGCCCGGGAATGCGGTGGACTCCTCGGCGATCATGACCGCGCCGGGGTGGGTATTGTAGACCGTGGCTTTGGTTTCCTGCAGGAAGGAGATCGCTTCAAGGTTCTCCCGGCCGCCGAACCGGTTGGGCTGCCACTGTCCTTCCTTGCGGGAGTAGTCCAGGTACAGCATGGAGGCGACGGCGTCGACCCGGAGGCCGTCGATGTGGAACTCTTCCAGCCAGTACAGCGCGTTGGCGACCAGGAAGTTGCGGACCTCGCTGCGGCCGAAGTCGAAGATCAGGGTCCCCCAGTCCGGGTGCTCGCCCAGGTTCGGGTCGGAGTGCTCGTAGAGCGGCTCGCCGTCGAACTTCGCCAGCGCCCACGCGTCCTTGGGGAAATGTGCCGGGACCCAGTCCAGCAGCACGCCGATACCGGCCTGGTGCAGCTCGTCCACCAGGTGCCGGAACTCGTCGGGGTGGCCGAACCGTGAGGTCGGTGCGAAGTAGGACGTGACCTGGTAGCCCCAGGAGCCGCCGAAGGGGTGCTCGGCGACCGGCATGAACTCCACATGGGTGAAGCCGAGCCACTTGACGTACTCGACCAGTTCCTTGGCCAGCTGCCGGTAGTCCAGGCCGACCCGCCATGAACCCAGATGGACCTCGTAGACGCTCATCGGGGAGTTGTGCGGATCCTTCTCCGCACGGGCCTTCATCCAGTCGGCGTCCTTGAAGGCGTACGAGGGCTCCACCACGCGGGAGGCCGTCAACGGCGGCACCTCGGTACCGAAGGCCAGCGGGTCGGCTTTTTCGACCCAGTCGCCGTGCCGGGTCTTGATCTCAAACTTGTAGCACGCCCCTGCCACAACGCCGGGGATGAAGATCTCCCAGACCCCTGACGAGCCCAGGGAGCGCATGGAGTACTCCCGGCCGTCCCAGCCGTTGAAGTCGCCCTTGACGCGGACCGCCTGGGCGTTGGGGGCCCAGACCGCGAAGGACACACCGTCCACATCGCCCAGGGACGACTTGTAGTGCCGGACGTGCGAACCCAGGACATCCCAGAGCCGCTCGTGCCGGCCCTCGCCGATCAGGTGCAGGTCGATCTCGCCCACGGTCGGGAGGTAGCGGTACGGTTCGTCGGTCTGCTGCGGCTTGTCGGCCTCGTAGCTGACCTCCAGCCGGTAGTCCGGGACGTGTCCCTGGTCCAGGGGTTCCAGCACGGCCACCCAGACACCGCCGGATTCGTGCGTCATCGGGGTGCTGCCGGCCGCGGTCACCACCGAGACGGACTCGGCCATGTGCTTCACGGTGCGGATGGTGACGTGTCCGTAGTCGTCGAGGTGGGCGCCGAGGACCGAGTGCGGTGCGTGGTGCTCCCCCGCCGCGACCCGGGCGAGGGTGTCCGCGTCCACGGAAAGCGGGGCGCCGGGGTGTTCGGTACGTGCTGAGCCTGTCATTTTGTTACCTTCCGCTGTGGCTTCGGCGGGAACGCCGGAGCCAGTACTGCCAAGGAGACGACGGGATGCGTTCACCGGGATGGCGAGCCAGTCGGGCCTGTTACGTAGTTCATAGACAACTTCATAGAGCGCCTTGTCCAGCCAAAGGGCGACGAACAGGGGTGAGTCGCGGTCGATGGTGCCGGGGGTAACCTCGGCGTAGCCGGCCAGGAACGCCGCCGCACAGTCGTCCACCCAGTCGGTGGGGACGGTGGCGCCGTCGTCCTCCCGGACGGCCGCGCCGGCGGCGTAGTCGAAGGAGCGCAGCATCCCGACGACGTCGCGGAGCGGCACGTCGGGGAAGTTGCGTTCGGAGATGGGCCGCAGCGGCTCGCCCTCGAAGTCCAGGATCGCCCAGCGTCCGGGCTGGCCGGGGCCTCCGGGAACCTGCAGGATCTGGCCGAGGTGCAGGTCGCCGTGGATGCGCTGCAGCCGGCCCGCGCTGCTGCCGGCGAGCCGGGCGAGCAGCGAGTCCAGGGCGTCGTCGAAGGGTCCGACGGCGTCGCTGGCCTCCGCCCACGACTGGCGGACCCGCTGTGCTACCCCGGGCGCGATGTCCCCGCCCGGGACGGCCTCTGCAGCCGTTCCCAGCGCCTCGGCCAGGCGGCGGTGGACGGTGGCCGTGGCGACACCCAGGGCGCGCGCCTCCGCGGTGAAGTCGGTTCCGGTCCTGGCCGCGTCCACGGCGAGGCGCCAGGCGTCCAGGCCGCCGGCCAGGAATTCGTGGGCGACGGCGAGCTCGGCACGGACCGCGCGGCC
>DASSXE010000070.1:0-2780 GCA_035704125.1 Arthrobacter sp. | reverse complement strand
CTGCTGGCCGAGGCCGGCGCCCGCCCGCAGCGCCCGCTCTGGGCCTCCACCGGCGTCAAGGACCCGGCCTACCCGGACACGCTGTACGTCACCGAACTGGTGGCACCCGGCGTCGTGAACACCATGCCGGAGAAGACCCTGGACGCCACGTTCGACCACGCGGCCATCACCGGGGACACCATCACCCGCGGCTACGACGACGCGAACGCGACGTTGAACGCACTGGACGCCCTGGGCATCTCCTACAACGAGGTTGTCGCCCTGCTCGAGTCGGAGGGCCTCGACAAGTTTGTGGCAAGCTGGAAGGAACTGCTGGCCGACGTCGAGGGCGCCCTCGCCGCTGCACGGAAGGACGCTTAGTCCCCATGACTACTCTCAGCTACGACGCCACGGGCGCAGCCCGCTCGGCCCACGAACAGCACCTGCCCGCGCTGCTGAAGGAACGGGTCGCCACCCGCATCTTCGCCAAGGACGCGACCCTCTGGGGTCCGGACGCCGAAGCCGAGGCCTCGGTCCGGCTCGGCTGGGTGGAAGCTCCCACCGTTTCCCAGCCGCTGGTGGCGGACATCCTGGCCCTGCGCGATGAGCTCCGTGCCGAGGGTGTGACCCGGATTGTCCTCTGCGGCATGGGCGGATCCTCGCTGGCGCCGGAGGTCATTGCCGGGACGGCCGGCGTCGAGCTGACAGTACTCGACAGCACCGACCCGGAGCAGGTGTCGGCCGCCCTGGCGGACCGGCTCACGGAGACCGCGATCGTGGTGTCCTCCAAGTCCGGTTCCACCCTGGAGACCGACTCGCAGCGCCGGGTGTTCGAGCACGCCTTCACCGAGGCGGGCCTGGATGCGAAGAGCCGGATCATCATCGTCACCGATCCGGGGTCCCCGCTGGACAAGTCGGCCCGCGACGCCGGCTACCGTGCCGTGTTCAACGCCGACCCCAACGTCGGCGGCCGGTATTCGGCGCTGACGGCGTTCGGCCTGGTGCCTTGCGGCCTCGCCGGCGTGGACATCCAGGCGTTCCTGGACGAGGCCGAGGAAACCGCCGAAATCCTCAACGACGACAGCGAGGAGAACATCGGCCTGGCCCTCGGGGCCGCGCTCGGCGGCACCAACCCGCTGCGGGACAAGATCGTCATCGCCGAGGACGGCTCCGGAATCGCCGGCTTCGCCGACTGGGCGGAGCAGCTGATCGCCGAGTCCACCGGCAAGCTCGGCACCGGCGTCCTCCCGGTGGTGGCCGGACCGGCCGCCCCGGAGGTCAGCGGCGGCGCGGCCGACGTGTTGGTGGTCCGGCTGGTCGCAGCAGACGCCGACGTCGAACTCGCCGACAACCAGGCCGCGATCGCCGGCGGCCTCGCCGCGCAGATGATGACCTGGGAATTCGCCACCGCCGTCGCCGGCCGGCTGCTCGGGATCAACCCGTTCGACCAGCCCGACGTGGAGGCCGCCAAGGTGGCCGCCCGCGGCCTGCTTGACGCGCAGCCCGAACCGACGCCCGCCGCCTTCACCGACGGGGCCATCGAGGTCCGCGGCGGATCGTGGCTGGGCGGCGCCGCAACGGCCGCGGAGGCTGTGAGCGCGCTGCTGGGACAGCTCGGCTCCGACGGCTACCTCAGCGTGCAGGCCTACTTCGACCGGCTCAGCTACGCCCCGCTGGAAGGCATCCGGGACGAACTCGCCGCCGTCAGCGGCCGGCCGGTCACCTTCGGCTGGGGACCGCGCTTCCTGCACTCCACCGGCCAGTTCCACAAGGGCGGCCCCGCCATCGGCGTCTTCCTGCAGGTCACCGCGGCGTCCGCCACGGACCTTGCCATCCCGGACCGGCCGTTCACCTTCGGTGAGCTGATCTCCGCGCAGGCCGCGGGCGACGCCCAGGTGCTCTCCGAGCACGGCCGGCCGGTCCTTCGGCTGCACCTTACCGACCGCGCCGCCGGCGTCCGCCAGCTGCAGGACCTCGTCAGCTCGCTGGCCGACGCCCCCGCCGCCGGCCGTTCCACCTCCCCCACCGACAGCTAAGGCACCACACCCACCATGCCACTCTCGCAAAACGGCGGGCAGAAGGCCGCGGGCCGGGGGCGCAATCCGCTCCGGGACCCGCGTGACCGCCGACTGAACCGCATCGCCGGCCCCTCATCCCTGGTGCTCTTCGGCGTCACCGGCGACCTTGCCCGCAAGAAGCTCATGCCCGCCGTCTACGACCTGGCCAACCGCGGCCTGCTGCCGCCGAGCTTCGCCCTGGTCGGGTTCGCCCGGCGGCAGTGGGAGAACGAGGACTTCGCCGCCGAGGTGAAGGAATCGGTGAAGAACTACGCCCGGACCCCGTTCGACGAAACCGTCTGGGAGCAGCTCGCCGAGGGCATCCGCTTCGTCCAGGGCGAGTTCGACGACGACGACGCTTTCGAGCGCCTAAGCGAAACCATCGACGAACTCGACGAACAGCGCGGCACGCGGGGCAACCACGCGTTCTACCTCTCCATCCCGCCGAAGGCCTTCGAACTGGTCTGCCGCCAGCTCTCCAAGCACGGCCTCGCGCAGGCCGAAGGCGACAAGTGGCGCCGCGTGGTGATCGAGAAGCCGTTCGGCCACGACCTGGAATCGGCCCGGCAGCTCAACGACATCGTGGAATCGGTCTTCCCGCCTGACGCGGTCTTCCGGATCGACCACTACCTGGGCAAGGAAACGGTCCAGAACATCCTGGCCCTGCGCTTCGCCAACCAGCTGTTCGAACCGCTCTGGAACGCGAACTATGTGGACCACGTGCAGATCACCATGGCCGAGGAC
>DASSXE010000420.1:0-5234 GCA_035704125.1 Arthrobacter sp. | reverse complement strand
CGGTGGGGTCCGTGCCCCACGTTATGCGAAGAGCCTGCGTGATGGCGAAGTACCCGACGGCGGGTTCCTTAACCGGCCTGCATCACGCTGACGACAGCTTCAGCAAGATCGCCCGGCCGGCTGAGGAAGGGGGAGTGCCCGGCGTTCAGGCTGGAGGGACGTGGCCCTCTGGGCGTCGTCCATGAGTCCACTTGCGCGTCAGGCCCCGGCGAGCAGCGCGTAGTAGCCGGGAATCTGCTGGGGGTCGGTGGATTTCATGGGCACGACTTCAATGGTCGTGGGCCCGTCCGTCAGCAACCGCCACTGCGACGCCGGGAAGATGGTCTGCCGTTCCGTGGCGCCGAAGCGGCCGGGCCGGGGGAGGTGTTCAAGGGCGCGCTTCAACGGCCGGGGCACGTTGTGGTGGGTCGCGCCGAGCTCGGTCAGGTAGTCCAGGCTGGATCCGGGGAAGTTGGTCTCGGCCAGGAACACCTGCCCCCGTCCTGCCGTGACCGTCCGGAGATTGGCGGCCAACGCGGCCTGCCGGTCGCTCTTCAGGACATGGAAGACACCGCGGACAAAGACGTTGGCCGGCCCCACCCACTCGAGCAGGAGCTCACCGGCACCGTCACCGGCCGCATCGAGGACCAGGAAGTCAGCGTTGGGCACGTCCTTGGCTTCCGCCTCCGCGCGGGCGATGGCGCCCGCCGACACATCGACGCCCAGGACCCGCGGGAAGAGCCCCGCCAGCCAGCGGGTGTGGGTTCCGTTGCCGCAGCCGACGTCGATCACGGGAAGCTCCGGATCGAACCCGTTGACGATGATGCCGGCGTACTGTTCGTGTTCGAGCGCGGAACCCGAGTCCCAGAGCACGTCTCCTGCCCGTCCGGTGGCGCGGATGCCGGTCCAGTAGCGGTCCCAGGCGGTGTGCGGATCCCTGGGTGCCTTGGCGGTGAGGCGCACGACGGTGGGGATCATGAGGAACTGTTGCCAGAGCTTGGACATCCGCTAATTCTATCGGCGCTGCGCGGAGCTGCGGAGCAGATCGAGCATCTCATCGGCGGGCACGGGCCGTCCGAAGAAGTAGCCCTGCCCGTACTGGCAGCCCATGGCCTGGAGCCGGGCGGCCTGTCCCGCGGTTTCTACGCCTTCGACGATGGCGTTCAGCTCGGCCGAGGAGATGAGCTGCAGGACCGCGGCGACAAACTTCTGCTGCTGGGGATCGGTCTCGAGGGTCTTGATGAGGGACTGGTCGACTTTCACCGTGTCGGCCGGCAGCGATCGGAGGTAGCTGATCGATGAGTAGCCGGTCCCGAAATCGTCAATCTGCAGGCCCACCCCCAGTTCCCTCAGCTTGTGCAGGATGTGTTCCTCGCCGGTGCCCCTGGACATCAGGACGGTTTCCGTGATCTCCAGGATCAGCCGGCGCGGGTCCACGCCGAACTGCGCCAGCGTGCCCCGGACGTCATCGACCAGGTCGTTGCGGAGAAGTTCCGCCGCCGAAAGATTGACGTGCAGGCCGAAGTCCTGGAGGTCCGGCGCCGCTTCCTGCCACCGGCTGATTTGGGAGACCCCCTCCTTCATGACCCAGCGGCCCAGCTCGAGGATCAGGCCGGTCTCCTCGGCGATGCCGATGAACAGGTCCGGCATGATGGTTCCGTGGATGGGGTGGTGCCACCGGACCAGGGCTTCGACGCCGGCCACCCGGCCCGTGGCCAGCTCCACCACCGGCTGGTAGAGCAGCGCCAGTTCGCCGCCGGCCGCCGCGCTGCGCAGCTCGGCGGTGATCCGGGAGCGCTCACGGACCGCGTCGAGCATGTCGGGGTGGAACAGCAGGACCTTGTTTCGGCCCGCGGTCTTCGCCTGGTACATGGCGATGTCGGCGTCGCGGATCAGCTCTTCCGGCGAATAGCCTGGCTGGTCCAGGCAGACCCCGATGCTGGCCGAGGTCCACACCGTTTCCGTGCCGATTTTCACACTCTCCCGCAAGGCATCCCGGGCACGGTGCGCGATGTGCAGGATTTCTTCTTCCGTGGCTCCGACGATGAGGACGGCGAACTCGTCGCCACCCAGGCGTGCCACGGTGTCGGAGGACCGGACCACCGAGAGGAGCCGGCTGGAGACTTCCACCAGCACGGCGTCGCCGGCGCTGTGGCCCAGGGTGTCGTTGATGGCCTTGAACGAATCCAGGTCCAGCACCAGGACGGCCGGAATTTTCGTGCTGTCCCGGGTGGCGACGATCGCGTCGCGGATCCGTTCACTCAGCAGGTGCCGGTTGGCAAGGCCGGTCAGCGCGTCCGTCTTGGCCATCTGCTCCAGCTTCACCTGGGTCCGCCGCAACATCGCCGTCCGGGCGGCCACCCTTTCCTCCAGCTCCGCGTGGATGTGGCCGAGTTCCTCGGCAAGGAGGTTGATGCCGGTGATGACGGCGTCGATGTCGTCGCCGCTCTCCGACGGTTCAAGCCGTGCGTCCAGTTCGCCGGCAGCGAGCCGGACGATGCCGTCAACGAGCTGCTCCAGCCGGGGGTCCTGGGCGCCCACGTCCGGACTCACCCCGCCGACGGGATCAAGGGAAGGCACGACGCCGGGTGGGTTTCCGGCCGCCCGCACGGGCGCACGGCCGGCCGTCTACCGGCCATCGCCGAGCCAGTCCATGGCTTCGCTGCGGGAGGTGAAGAACCGGGTGGGGCAGGGCGGAATGTGCACGCCGAGGAAGAAGTTCGCCAGGACACGGTCCACCGGGGAACGTCCCAGCAACGCGATCCGGGAGGCGCTGCAGGGGATCGACCAGATGGCCCTGGCCTCCCGGCTGACCGAGGACACCGCGGCCATGTCCACAAGCATCGGGTGCGGGAGATCCTGGCAGACGTCGTTGACCGCCGCCATGGCTGCCCGGGCATCCTCGACCAGGATGTCCACCTTGGGCAACCAGCGCAGGTGGACAAAGCCGTCATCGCCCAACTCGACGCTCGCCTTACCGCCGTCGACAGTAACCGGTGCCATGTCCACATACCCTTCCGACCTGGCTGCCGAGATCTTTCGGCAACTCCCTAAAGGTACCCCCGGTCGGTCCCTGCTGACGGCATGCGTCCCACGGTTGCCCGGAGCCGGGCGCTCCGGACCGGGGTCTTTCGACTACTGGGCATCGTCCGGACGGCCTTCCTTGCTATCCGGGAGCACGAGCAGGGCGTCCCCTACTGCCCGTTCGGCGCCGCCGGACGGCGTGTTCAGGACCGTTCCGCCGGCAACCGCCGTCGTGGAGCCGCCGCCGTCGAGGTTCATTGCCTGGACCATGCCCAGCGAGGCGGCGACGTCGGCTTCTTCCTTCAGGCTTAGGCCCAGCGAGTCGGTCGAGCGCCCGTCTGCCGTAACAAGCAGGGTCCTGCCCTGCGCGTCGGTGCCGGCGAAGGTCCGCGGGTTCCGCTTGTGGACCCAGCCGTAGTAGAAACTGTTCCCGTCGTTGGGGTGGACCATGCCGTCGCGCCTGGCCGTCACGTCCTCCCTGCCGTCTTTGACCAAGACCGGACCACCGTTCACGACGCTGGTGGCCTTGGTGGTTGCCAGGGGTTTCCCGGACTGGCCCAACAGGCTGGTACGGATCGTGAGCCGTGCTCCCACGGGGGCCAGGGTGCGCAGCCTCGCGACGTCGGTTCCGGTGGCCTGGATAGTGTGGCCTCCGGCCGGAACGGCCTCGCCGCGTTTCTCGGAAACCGACGTGACGGTGTCGTGGCTGTCCACGGCCACCTCGAGACCGGGGCCGGCGGGAGTGGCGGGGCCAAACTCCGGGGTGAAGGTGACGAGTTCGTTCGCGTTCGTGCAGGTTACGTCCTGCAGCGCCAGCGGGGTGGGCAGGTCGTTGGCGCCGCCGCAGTTCCGGACCAGGCCCGGGACTCTGTCGATGCCATCGAGCGCCACCTCTCCGGTGGCGGAGGTCAGGGACCCTGACCAGGCCAGCCGCTCGATGCTGGTGCTGTTCTTCTTGCCGTCGATGACCAGCGCCGGACGGTCCGCCACCGGTTCGCTGAGCGTCTCGCCGCCGTAGACTCCGACGCCGGCGGTGTCTCCCTCCGCGCCCGCTTTCGGATCGAAGACAAAGAACCCCGCGTTGACGCCGGCGAGGGCGTGGGCAGCGGTGGCCAACTGGCTGGTGGTCTCCCGTTTTTCCAGGTCCGGACCGAAGGATGCAGTCAGCTGTCCGTGGTAGGTCTTCGGGTCGATCGTGATGACCTGGAGGTTCCAGGGCCCGCGGGTCGTACCGATGGAGTCCGCGTCGCCGTCCCAGCCGGTGTAGACGGACGACGAGGCGAACCCCGCCGCCTTGATCCGGGTGATGGTGGCGTCGCCCTCGGCCTTGGTGCCGAAGTGCCCGGCCCGGACCCGGAAGCCAAGGTCACCGCCGGCGTCGGCCAGTTGCGGTGACCGGACCTGCTCCACCCGGGCCTCGATGCCGGCGGCGGTGAGCTTGTCAGCGGTCGCCTGGGCCTTGGCCTGGCTGGAAAGCGCCGAGGCGGGGGCATCGGGGTCCGGTGAGTCTGAAGGGAGGGCCACCTCGGCCGTCCAGAACAGTGCGGCGTCGGTTCCGCCCCGGCGGATCTTCGTCAGTGAGACGCCCGGCGCCAGGGTGCTGATGGTCCGCTGCTCCGGCAGGTCTGAAGCCCCAAGGTTGAGGTGGGATCCCGGGGTGGCGCTCGTGGGACTGTCGGCCGGGCCGTTGCGGCCGTCGTCGGCCTGCGAGGGGCCGGCAGGGCTGACGAGGGCTGCGACGACCGCCAGGATCAGCCCGCCGGTGACGGCGTTTCGGTGCGTGGGGGAGGGATTCATTCGACCACCGTATAGAGGCCGGGGCGCGGCGCCGGGCCAAAAGCCCGCCAGGGTCCAGTTGTTGACCAGAGCTTCACGTCCCGTTCAGGCAGGCGCCCCCTGAGACGTGAGCCGGTGGTGAAGGCCCCGGACGGCCCGTTCCCGGAAACGGGGCCACTCCGCAAGGGAAAGTCCCAGCACGGCCATGTCCCGCCAGGGCCGGTCCGCGTGGGGCGCGGGCGTCCTGCGGAAGCCATCCACCGCAAAGCCAAGCGCCGCCAACGACTTCAGCGAGCGCACGTTGCGCGGGTCGACGTCGCACTCGATGCCGCCCGCGCCGGCGGCGAACAGCCAATCGAACACGGCGACTTTCACCTCGTGGTTGGCCCCGGTTCCCCATAGCGCGGGATGGATGACGGTGCGTCCCACCCTTACCCGGTCCCGGTGCGCAGACG
>DASSXE010000364.1:0-4102 GCA_035704125.1 Arthrobacter sp. | reverse complement strand
TTTCGGTTACCAGTTCGCGCAGGGCACTGAGCCCGCGCCGCTGAAGCTGTTTGATGGCACCCGGGGTCTTGCCCATGATGCCGGCCACCTGTTCGATGGAGAGGTCTGCGACGATCCGCAGGACCAGAACCTCCCGCTGCTCCTCATTGAGCAGGGAGAGTGTGTGCGTCAGTCCCCCCAGGGAACCGAGTGCCTCGTCCTCCGCGGACACCGTGTGGCGGTCGTCCGTCAGGGGATCGTAGGGTGCGTGCTGGGGTGTCCGTTCCGAGCGCCGGTAATGGTCTACCAGCCTCGCGTGGGCCACCGAGAAAATGAAAGTCCGTAATCCCTTGTGGCCGCCGGTGACGTTGCTAAGTTTTGGCAGGACGTCAACGAAGACATCCTGGGTCAGCGCCTCGGCGTCGTCGACGCCCTTGGCCCGGAAGTAGCCCAGCACCGCCGGGGACATCACGGTGTAGACGGCGCTGAATCCTGACGGGTCGCCAGCTAAAGCTGCTGACAGTTCGTCATCGCTCAGCTGGTCTGCCAAGAGGCTTTCCTTCCGTTACTGCTGGGGGTGCGGCCCTAGACAGTCTAGTGGCCGCACCCCGTCACCTCCGAAGGGAGATGGGTCAGTACTTACTTGCTGGCCTCGGGAAGGTCAACCGACGGCACTGCCGGAACGGCAGGTGCGGCGGGGAGGTCCTTGGCGCCGGGGACGGCCGGGGTGGCAACGTTTACGCCGGCGTGTGCCTTGGCTTCTGCAGCGCCCTTGGCGTTGGCGGCACCGTCAACGGAAGCACCGTCCTTGTCGGCGGACACGGAACCCTCAGCGGCACCGTCGGTGCCCTTGACGGCAGCGTCGCCCTTGGCGGCACCATCAACGTTCGGGGTGGCCGGCACGGCCGGAACAGCCGGGGCGGTAGGCGCTGCGGGCAGCTTCGGGGTAGCCGGAACAGCAGGCACGGCCGGGGTGGCGGGCGTAGCGTGGTTCACTTCAGCCTGCTGGGTGCCGGACACCTGGGCCGCGTTGGCCAGGCCGATACCGGAGAAGCCTCCGACCGCGAGAATAGCGGCGCCGACAGCAATCTTGGTGGTCTTGCTAACACTCTTCATGAAAAACGTACATCCTTTGGTTTGTGGAGGGCCGGCGGCGCCCGATGGGGACGGACGCCGGCCGGCTCTTACAGTCGAGATCCCGTCGGCACCTGATGGGGGCAGGTGCCCGTCGGATCCTTTCCTGCGAAGTCCGCGGCGCCTGATGGGGGCAGGTACCGTTCGGATCCTTCGCGGCAAGGCCGCGGTGCGTGGTGGGGGGACCAGGCTCCGTGCGGCGCTTACAAAGAGGTAATCGACGGGGCGCCGCAAAAGGTTACGCGGTTCCTGAAATTCTTTTTCTTCTTTCCTTCGGCGCTTCCGGACGCCGCGAATCCAAGGGCCGGGGGCCTCCGGTGCCGGTCAGGCCTGGTCGTGGATGAGGTCGTTGACCACGATGGTCTGGTCCCGGTCCGGGCCGACGCCGATCGCGGAGAACCGGGTTCCGGAGAGCTTCTCGAGGGCCAGCACGTAGTTCCGTGCGTTCTCCGGCAGGTCATCGAGGGTGCGGGCGCCGGTGATGTCCTCGGTCCAGCCGTCGAAGTACTCGAAAATCGGCTGCGCGTGGTGGAACTCGGTCTGGGTCATCGGCATCTCGTCGTGGCGGACGCCGTCGACGTCGTACGCCACGCAGACCGGGATCTGCTCGATGCCGGTGAGCACGTCCAGCTTGGTGACGAAGTAGTCGGTGAAGCCGTTCACGCGCGACGCGTGCCGTGCCAGCACGGCGTCGTACCAGCCGCAGCGGCGCGGCCGGCCGGTGTTGACGCCGAACTCACCGCCGGTCTTCTGCAGGTACACGCCCATCTCATCGAACAGTTCGGTGGGGAACGGGCCGGCACCCACGCGGGTGGTGTAGGCCTTGATGATGCCGATGGAGCGCGAGATGCGGGTGGGGCCGATGCCGGAGCCCACGGACGCGCCGCCGGCGGTCGGGTTCGAGGAGGTCACGAACGGGTAGGTGCCATGGTCCACGTCGAGGAAGGTCGCCTGGCCGCCCTCCATCAGGACCACCTTGCCCTCGTCGAGCGCCTTGTTCAGCACGAAGGTGCTGTCGATGACCAGCGGGCGCAGGCGTTCGGCGAAGGACAGGAAGTAATCGACGATCTCGTCGACCTCGATGTCGCGGCGGTTGTAGACCTTGACCAGCAGTTCGTTCTTCTGCCGCAGCGAGCCCTCCACCTTCTGGCGCAGAATCGAGGCGTCGAAGACGTCCTGGACGCGGATGCCGAGGCGGGCCACCTTGTCCATGTACGCCGGGCCGATGCCGCGGCCGGTGGTGCCGATCGCACGGCTGCCGAGGAAGCGCTCGGTGACCTTGTCCAGCACCTGATGGTACGGGGCCACGAGGTGGGCGTTGGCGGAGACGCGCAGCTTGGAGGTGTCCGCGCCGCGGGCTTCGAGGCCGTCGATTTCCTGGAACAGGGCTTCGAGGTTCACCACGCAGCCGTTGCCGATCACCGGCACCGCGTTGGGGCTCAGGATGCCGGCCGGAAGGAGCTTCAGCTCATACTTCTCACCGCCAACGACGACCGTGTGCCCGGCGTTGTTGCCGCCGTTGGGCTTGACGACGTAGTCGACCCGGCCGCCGAGCAGGTCGGTGGCCTTACCTTTGCCTTCGTCGCCCCATTGGGCTCCGACGATCACGATTGCTGGCATGGGATCCTCCCCCATTCGTTCGGGCCGCGCTCCGGCTGAGTCACCGGGCTTGATCCGCCAGATGGTCAGCGCAGCTCAGCGCCGTTCATGAGAATGCCCCGACTCAACCGCTGTGCTCAGTACTACTTCGATCTGTACCACCAACGCCGGAGTCCGGGGCTCTTACCACCCAAGTTTAGCCGACGCGGGTCCCGGGCACCGTTTAGCCGCAGCCCAGCGTGGGCAGAAACCGTGCGGCCGGCGCGGGCGGTCACGAAAACCGTAGGGGCCGACACATAGTGGGCACAACTTGCGGCGGCGGCAGGGTTGGAATTAAGTGAGAGTGACCATCCCGAGCGGCCGAGGGACCTGGACCGTTGACGCCGCAGCAACCCCGCCGGACCCCGGCCCGCCTGAGCGCGGACGCCGCCCCGGCCACGGTGCTACCGCCAGGGCCGATGGAAAGGAACCACGCCATGTCCCCGAACTCGTCCCAGAACACCGACCACATCCGCGTCACCCACGCAGGTTCGTTGCCCCGCACCCCCGAGCTGATCGCCGCCAACGAGGCGAAGGAGGCCGACGGGATCACCCCCGAGTTCCTGGACCTGCTGGAAACCTCCGTCGTGGACGTGGTGCAGCGCCAGAAGGACCTGGGCATCGACATCGCGAACGACGGCGAGTACGGCCACACCATGTCCAGTTCGGTCGACTACGGCGCCTGGTGGAATTACTCCTTCTCCCGGCTCGGCGGCCTGGAACCGACCGAGGTGGACCGCTGGGCCGATTCGCAGGTGCACCGGTCCTCCCCCGGGCACATCGTCCTGACCTCGTTCCCGGACCGCCGTGACCGGCAGCTGTTCAACGACGCCTACAACGACCCGTCGTCGGGAATCCTGGCCCACCGTAAGAGCGTCACCCAGCCCAAGATCGCCGGGCCGCTGACCTACACCGGGCACGAGCTCGTCGCCTCCGACGTCACCAACCTCAAGGCCGGCCTCGCCGCGGCCGGCCTCACCGAGGGCTTCGTCGCTTCCCTCTCCCCCGGCTCCTGCGCCCGCGTCGCCAACGAGTACTACAAGAGCGACGAGGAGCTCCTCTACGCCTGCGCGGACGCCATGCGCGAGGAGTACAAAGCCATCATCGATGCCGGCCTGACGGTCCAGCTGGACGACCCGTCCCTGGCCGAGAGCTGGGACCAGATCAACCCTGAGCCGAGCCTCGAGGACTACCTGAAGTTCATCCAGCTCCGGGTGGAAGCCACGAACTGGGCGCTGCGCGACCTCCCGCAGGAGAAGATCCGGCTGCACGTGTGCTGGGGCTCCTGGCACGGCCCGCACACCACGGATATCCCCTTCGCGGACATCATCGGCTCGGTGCTGCAGGTCAA